>JAAYTC010000086.1 GCA_012518155.1 Bacteroidales bacterium
TAGGAGGGACGGACGATCAACAGACGGTGTTCTATACCGGACTGTATCACGCGCTGATCCATCCCAACGTGCTGAACGACGTGAACGGGGAGTACCCGGAGATGGAGGGGGACGGTACCGGAACCACCGAAAGCACCCGCTATACCGTCTTCTCGTTATGGGATACTTACCGCAACGTGCATCAACTGCTCGCGTTGTTGTATCCGGATAAACAGCTCGATATGGTTCGCTCTATGGTGGATATGTATAAAGAGGGGGGATGGTTGCCCCGATGGGAACTTTACAGCCGCGAAACGCTCACCATGGAGGGCGATCCGGCCATCCCCGTGATCGTGGATAGCTGGATGAAGGGATTGCGTGACTTCGACGTGGAGGCGGCTTACGAGGCGATGTACAAATCGGCCACCACCCCGGGGAAGGAGAACTTTATCCGTCCCGATATCGATGATTACTTGTCCAAAGGCTATATTCCATTACGGGGAGAATTCGACAACTCCGTGTCGCACGCATTGGAGTACTACATTGCCGACCACGCGCTCTCCAAGTTTGCCGCGGCATTGGGAAAGAAAGAGGACGCGAAACGGTTTCACGAACAGTCGCTCCACTACACGAAATACTACTCCAAGGAGTACGGCGTTTTCCGTCCTATCTTGCCTGATGGCAGTTTCCTTACGCGGTTTAACCCCAAGCAGGGGGAGAACTTCGAAACGGTGCCGGGCTTTCACGAAGGAAGCTCCTAGAATTACTCTTTTATGGTACCGCACGACGTGGAGGGGTTGATAAAAATGCACGGGGGAAAGCGAGCCTTCGTGAACAGGCTGCAGGAGGTGTTCGATGATGGGCATTACGATCCGACGAACGAGCCGAACATCGGGTATCCTTACCTCTTTTCTCGCGTAAGAGGGGAGGAGTGGCGTACCCAAGAGCAGACCTTGATGCTGCTGGAAGAGCATTTCAAAAACAGTCCCGACGGGCTGCCGGGCAACGACGATACCGGGACGATGTCCACGTGGGCGGTCTTCTCGATGATGGGGTTCTATCCCGACGACGCGACCGATCCCTCCTACACCTTCACCACGCCCGTTTTCGATCAAATCACACTCGAGTTGGATAAACAATTTCATTCAACCGACCACCTCAAGATAAGGACGGTCCGCCCTAATCCGAACGCGATCTATATCGACCGAATAGAGGTCGACGGCAAACGGTGGAAAGGGTTCCGAATCTCGCACGACGAGCTGATGAAGGCGAATGAGATCCTCTTTTATCTTAAAGAGAAAAGATAGGATGGGCAAGTCCCTACTGGTTGGGCGAACGGCTACAAAAGGGATGCCCGAAGTGTTTATAAATATCCCTTTTAGTGTTGGAAATATTTAAAGCGGCACCAACGGGATGCCCGAAATGTTCGTGAGCCGATGGTTCGGGGAAAAGAAGTTGATCAAAGGCGAATCAACTGCACGATACGTTCCCATTGGCCGGGGAACTGCTTCGCGAAACGGCGTACTTTTCTGTCCCGTGTGGCTAACCTCCACCATTCCCTCCAGCGGAGATAAAAGTAGAAAGTAAGGGGCATCGCGAAAAGGTAGCCCAGTGCCAAGAGCCAATGGCCCGAGATGCCTCCAAGAAGGAGCGACTGGAGCAGCGAAAATATTGGCACGAAGAAGAGGCCCGCGGCATACCGGGCGGATGAGAGGAACTGCTTATCCTTGAACAGCCCCTTGAGCTTGTTGTTGAGCAGCAACGGGATGATGCCATTGATAAAGCCAAAGAGGGCGACCGGCGAGGAAAGAATGAGACCGGTGAAACGAGTGAAAAGTTGGAACCCCGATGAGGGCCTCCCTATCGGGTCTTTGGAGGTAAAACCGTGTTCTTCCAACAGGCGGAGGGCTTCTTGAAACCCTTCAACTTTCTCTTCGAATTGTTCCCGTTCACTCTCAAACAGGTCATCCAGTTTCTTCACGATATGCAGGGATGCCTGCAAGAAACCGTCTTTACGATCGGAGAACAGTTCTTCCGCGAGCCGATCGCCGTTCCAATCAATCGCGAGTTGGTACTCCTCGTAATATTCATCGTTCCATATATTCACCACCATCGATTTAAGACGCGCCTCTAACTCTTGCCGTAACTGGTTAATGGCGAGGCCGGGGTTCTCTTGATACACCTCTTTGTATTGGGATACCTCGATGGGTTTGCCGAATGTGACATACGCGTCCGATAAAAAAGCAGAGACGTCACGATAGTAGATGGCTACCGGCACGATCTGGCTCTTTAATTCAAAATCGAGCGCTGCCTCGGTGGGCAACGCGATGCGGGGCACTGCTTTTTGGATGGGGAGGAGCGATTGCTTCGGGTTATGCCGTCCTTCCGGGAATAGGGCCAATGGGTTGTTGTTCTTCAGTATACGAGCCGCGTTATCAAAGATCTCGTTATTTTTATCCAAGTTATCTTTCCCGTCCCGGATTCGGAAGACCGGCATGATACGTAATCCTCTTAGTAACCAGGCGACAAACTTTTGTTTAAAGATATCGGCTCGCGCGAGGAAGACAACCTGCTTCGCGTGGTAACTTGAATATACCAGCATAAGTGCGTCAAGCAACGCGTTGCGATGATTGGGAGCCAGGATGATGGGCCTCTTCGTTGAGACGTTCTCCTTTTTTCCTGTAAAAACCAGTTTCCGGAAATTCAACCGAAGGGTGGTATTCACCGGAATTTTGGCGAGTGTGTAACGGAAATCGTATCGGTAAATCATATCAAGTTGTTGTAAACGTTCCTCTTCGGGTGTTCAATGAGCGGGCCGTCTCTTTCTGTATGCTCCGTCCGGTTTTAGCGTATCGGTTCAGGAGAAACAATCCGCCGTCTCCAGTAAAACGCGAGGATCAAACCGGCTATAATGTGCCAGATACCCCACCACGCGGCAATAAAAGCCATGCCTCCAAGCTGTAGTTCCGGGGGGAATATCCTTGGATTGAAAATCAGTGCCAATCCCAATCCAGAATTTTGAATACCTGTCTCTATAGAAATTGTTCTGCAATTTAGTTCACTTACCTTAAATGCTTTGGGGAAATAATACCCGCTCATGTAGGCCAGTCCGTTATGGATAAGCACCAGGAAGAAAATCAGATGGATGTAGCGTAAAAACAGGTCGAAATTCCCCGCCAGGGCTGCCACGATAAACCCGACAAAAAAGATAACAGAGGCGGCTTGCACCGGCTTATCGACTCTTTTGGTGAAACTGGGGAACTTCATCCCCACGAACATTCCTAACATCACGGGGATGCCAAGGATCAGGAACACGGTACGAAACATCTCCACGGGGTCAATCGAAATGGGTACCAACAGGGGGGAATGCTTCGCGTAAAGGCCTCCCCAGAAAGCAAAATTAAAGGGGGTCATAAAAAGGCTCAACACGGTGGTAATGGCGGTAAGGCTGACCGAAAGCGTGACATTTGAGCGGGATATCGAAGAGATCAAGTTGGAGACGTTCCCCCCCGGACACGCCGACACCAGGATCATTCCCAAGGCAACCGCGGTTGTGGGGCGTAAAATTATCACCAACAAAAAAGTGAGCGCGGGCAGAAGCACGTATTGTGCAATTACACCCAATACTACCGGTTTGGGACTTAAAATAAGCACTTTAAAATGCTTCGGCTTAATGCTTAGTGCCACGCCAAACATGATAAAGGCGATGGCAATATTCATCAGGTTAATGCTTTCCTGATTGAAATTTAACCGGACGGCGTCTAACTGTTCCAAGTTCCCGAACAGGGACAGAAGTGGGGTAAGGTACATTGGACTGTTTGATTTTAAGATGCAAAAGTAATAAAAGCCGAGAGACAATACAAAAGCTTGCTTTTTAATTTGTCCGAGGCGCATCTTACTTTATACAAAGTTACAAAAAATATCCATTGATTTTGTAACTTTGCTTAGACGTGCCGGGCCATCGTACGGAAGATTTGACTCGGCAGCGGTCATTCATTATCTTTGTAAAGATAAAAAAGAATTTTTATGACTACACCCCTTGCAGAGCGGTTACGCCCGCAAACACTTGACGAGTATATCGGACAGAGCCATCTGATCGGTAAAGGAGCCGTGTTGCGTCGGATGATCGACTCAGGACGGATTCCGTCTATCATCTTCTGGGGACCGCCTGGCGTGGGTAAAACTACTCTTGCCCATATTATTTCAAACACCATCAAAGCGCCCTTCTACAAGTTGAGCGCGGTGAACTCGGGGGTGAAGGATGTGCGCGATGTGATCGAAAAAGCAAAAAGTAACCGCTTCTTCGACGCCGCGGCCCCCATCCTTTTTATCGATGAAATACACCGGTTCAGCAAGTCGCAACAAGATTCGCTCCTGGGTGCGGTTGAAACCGGCACGGTTACACTTATCGGGGCGACCACCGAGAATCCCTCCTTCGAAGTGATTCGTCCACTCTTGTCTCGTTGCCAGGTGTATGTATTGAAATCGATGGAAAAGAGGGAGCTGGAGACGTTGTTGCAGCGTGCCCTCACCGAAGATTATATTTTAAAAGAGCGAGAGATCGAAATAAAAGAGACCGACGCTCTCTTTCGCTTTTCAGGGGGAGATGCCCGTAAGCTGTTAAATATCCTGGAGCTGACGGTTGCTGCCGATGGGGATGAAAAGGTGGCGATCACCGATAAACTGGTCACCGAACGCTTACAGGAAAACCCGGCGGCGTACGATAAAGGGGGCGAGATGCATTACGATATCATCTCGGCTTTTATTAAATCGATCCGGGGAAGCGACCCCGACGCGGCAATTTACTGGTTGGCACGAATGGTGGCAGGAGGAGAGGATCCCAAGTTTATTGCTCGTCGTTTAGTGATTTCTGCCGCGGAAGATATCGGCCTGGCTAATCCCAATGCCCTATTGCTCGCGAACGCGTGTTTCGATACACTGCAGAAGATCGGTTGGCCGGAGGGACGCATCGTATTGGCAGAAACCACCATCTACCTGGCTACTTCGCCCAAGAGCAACTCGGCCTACTTGGCGATCGATAAAGCTATTGCTCACGTGGGACAGACGGGTAACCTGCCGGTGCCACTCCACTTGCGTAACGCACCTACCTCGCTAATGAAAGAGCTGGATTACGGGAAGGAATACAAATACTCGCACGACTACGACAACCATTTCGTGAAGCAGGAATATCTCCCCAAAGAGATAACGGGATCCCACTTTTGGGAGGCCCAGCCTAACCCCGCCGAGAGTAAGATGAAAGAGTGGATGATGAAGCTGTGGGGAACAGAAAAGGGGAAATAGGTAATTGATAACCTACCCATGGTACCCATAGTTGGGACCTTAGTACCAATCCATTCCCCGGTCGTAGGGCGAACTCCGCTGCTCGTACTTGAGGTCTTGCAGCATCGAAGAGTTGGCTCGTATGGTGAAATTGTATGATTTATAAGGGCCGATCGGGATAAAGCTGGCCGACATGCTCCAGCAGTGTAGGTTGCGCGTAAGCGTGCAGTTGATGTTGGTGAATTTCTTCTGGTCGAAGTTGTAATCGGTATTGAACGTGAAGTTCCAGTTCTTGGTCGGCTGTATCGAGCCGCTCAGTCCAAAATTATGGGTGAGTTGGCCTTCGTACTCCATCCTCTCTCTGTCAAAAGCACCATATCCATAGCGTAACGAATAATTGAAAGAGAGGTTCCAGTTGATCCCGTTTTTAAGGTAGCCATCTGGATCAAACTCTCCTAAAGAGCTGTCGGAGTTATCGAACATGCTCCTTCCCGGGCCCTCCTCGTAGGGGTTGGTTCCCATCGTGCCATCATCGGGAAGTTGGCTGTTGGGATCATCCCCTTCGGTTCCCTCCCCGGTTTCACTGTCGTCTCGGCCAAACCACTTTTTAAAAGTGTCTTGATTCAGTGAGTATGAAAACGAAGTGCCGGTACTTCTCAACTTTCCGAACCCTTTTCCATTCATGATTCGTAATTTGTCTACCCGCCGGGGACTTCCGTTATGATCCACTTCATAAAGGTAAGGGTCCCATACCGCATTCAAGCTGAGTGTATAAGATTTTGATAGCTTCAAACGGATGTTCGAATTGATATCGCTCCACTTCATGGAGTCCGCCATCATATTGTAATTAAAATTGATGCCCAAGTCATCAATCAAACTTATTTTTCGGGTGCCGGTAGAGTCAGAATCGGAACGAATCTTCATCTCTAGGTTGTTCTTAAAACTAAAGCTAACACCGCCACTTTGTCCCCTGGAAGCGGTGCCGAACATCATCGAGGAGTAAGGTGAATAGGTATACTCCACATCCTCACCGTATTCGTTTTTATAAGTGTATGTTTCGTAGAAGCCATACCGTGGATCGCCGAAGTCGGGCCGCCAGTTGAGGCTTACACTGGGTGAAAAAACGTGTCGGATGGCCTGTACCTTGTCACCGAACATTTTCCAAGGGGTATACATCCCATATAGCTTAGTTTCGGCACTTAGCGCGGTGCTATAATCGTAAACACGTTTAAAGCCGTGAATAGTATCCACCGGAAGGTGTCGGCGCGCGATCGGATCCCATGCCTGTTTTTCTGCCCCAGTGTACCAACGTTCGGTATAATTGAAAGATGGAGATACCTGAATAAAGTCGAATAGGGTAAACGTTGCACTCACCGGAATACGATGTTGCATACCGTTGCTCCAGTCACGTATTAGGTTCGCTTTCAAGATGCGATCTTCATTGGTGGTAATCGAATTGCGAAACTCACCGGAGTAGCTCATCGATATTTTTTCGTACCACCGCTCGCCTCCTACCACCATTTTTCTTTTAAACGGGTAAATACGGCTCATGTTGATGGACAAGTTGGGCAGCGTGGCCGCGATAGTGGAATCACGTGATACCTGATTAATGCTCATCGTGCCAGAAAGGCTCCAAGGAGAGTCCGGGAAACGTTGCGTGAGGTTAATGCTCGAACTTTTGGTGTTATTTGAAGCTTCTCGAGAATAGAGACGGCTGAGGTCGCGGTGGTTGTTCTTGCTGGTGGAGAAGTTCACGCTAGCCGACAACGTACGGTACATGTTGGCCTTGGGATCTTGCGAATGCGTCCAATTAATCCGAAGGTCTTTTGCCACGGAGTAGGCCGCTGGCACCACATCTTTCAGTTCTCTTTCGCCCGTTGCCGTACTCAGGTAATAGAGATTGAAGTTCCCGGAATATTTGTACCGCTTACGATAATTAGAGCGAGCCCCCGCGCCCCAAGAACCTTTTGTGTATATTTCCCCGGTGAGAGCCAGGTCGATATAATCACTCAATGCAAAGTAATATCCCCCATTTTGAAGATAAAATCCACGCGTCATTTCGTCGCCGTAACTGGGCATAATGATCCCTGAAGAGTAGCTTTTCGTGAAAGGAAAGAAGGCGAAAGGTAACACGATGGGGAACAGAGGCACGTCGGCTACCACCAGCCAAGCGGGACCGGTAACAACATCCTGTTCCGGGCGTACCTTGGCCTTAGAAAGGTTCAGGTAGAAGTGCGGATGATCGTGCCTGTCACAGGTGGTGTATTTCGCGTTTCGCATGTAGAACGAGTTGTCGGCATTCATCTTCGCCTCGTTGGCCACGATATGCCCTTCACCTTGTTGGGTGATGACATGGTGAATAAATGCTTTACGAGTTTCAAAGTTATACTTCACCTGCTTCATCTCGTATTCGGTTCCCCCTTCCGCGAAAACGGGATGTCCAAATTCTGTTCCAAGGGAATCGAGCCCAAAGGTGGAAGAGATTAAACTGCTGTCCATATCCACGGTAATATACTCACCCTTAATTCCCAAGTCTCCGTATTTGACATCGGCATCACCATAAAGGTACCCCATGTTGTCGGCGGTAAACACGATCGAGTCCTGAGCGGTGTAATGAACCGTGAATTCAAGCGTTTCTTCACGTGCTACGGTGGTGTCAGCAATGGCGACTGTCGCGGCGGTATCAGCCGGTAACGCGATTGGGTTGGTCAGGGTAGTGTCGGAGAGAGCGGCAGTGGAGAGGGTGTCGGACGGCGCCACCGTTGGGATCGTATCAGGCGGTAGGATAACGCTGTCGGCACGCGTTATTGCATCGGATAGCGCGAGTGCTCTTTCCGGTGAAACCATATCCTCCTTTTCCGTATCGGATGGCTGTACCATTGATGCAGCGGGTGAGCTTACAGGGCTTGTCTCTATGCTTGCCTCTCTCACGGTAGCGCACCGGACTAAGGTAGACAGCACAATAAGCATGTATATGAAATGTAACAATTGCCTCATGCGGAAATAGCAGGTAGCGAGCGTATGGTTTTCACACGCGAAACTACTCATTAATGCATTAATATGCAGCAAAAATAATAAAAAGAAACTTAAGAGTGGGTGATAAGCACTTTTTTCAATGAATTGAAGTCGTTAGTAAGCGGAATCGACTGTTTTTCCCTTTGCATAAAGGCTTTTAGTCCCTTCGGTATATCTATGGGAGAACCGATGCACGCCTCCACTGTTTCCTTGAATTTGGCAGGATGCGCCGTGGCTAAGAAAACACCGGTTTCGTTGGGCGCTTTGGCCTCTTTCAGGGCCAAGTAGGCACACGCCCCGTGGGGATCAAGGAGGTAGCCTGTTTGTTGGTATGTCTCTCGTATAGCTGTTTTGATTGTTTCGTCCGAATAGGTAAATCCGTCGATCTCGTTTCGGATAGCTTGGTGGGATGAGCTGTAGAGATCCAGGATACGGTCGAAGTTGCTGGGTGCCCCCACGTCCATCGCGTTAGCGACTGTTTGGATGGATGCCCCCGGATGGTATTCGCCGGATTGGAGGTATCGGAAAAAGACATCGTTCCGGTTGTTGGCCGCGATGAATCGGCTAATTGGTAATCCTGCTTCTTTGGCAAAAAGTCCGGCAGTAAGATTGCCCAAGTTGCCGCTTGGCACCGCGATCACCACGTTTTTGTCCAATGAAATTTTCACCAGTTGCGCGTACGCCCAGAAGTAGTAGAACGATTGCGGTAAGAATCGCGCCACGTTGATAGAATTGGCAGAGGTGAGGTTTAGACGGCTGTTTAGCTCCTCGTCCATGAACGCCGATTTCACCAATGCCTGGCAG
This sequence comes from Bacteroidales bacterium, assembly GCA_012518155.1. Lineage (GTDB taxonomy): Bacteria > Bacteroidota > Bacteroidia > Bacteroidales > Dysgonomonadaceae > Proteiniphilum. Next base: position 9,079 of record JAAYTC010000086.1, read on the forward strand.
TCGTCAAACGTCCCGTCTACCTCCAATGCAACAATATTTTCTCCTAAGGTGGTGAATTGTGCCTCCTGCATATCGCTCACTTTTCCCGAGGGATATAGCACGAACACTTGTATGCCTTTCACACCAAGGAAGCCGTTAGCCACTGCACTTCCGGTATCCCCGGAGGTGGCGACCAGCACCTTCACGTCCTCCTGTTGCCGCTCCTTCACGAAGTAGGAGAGCACCCGGGCCATGAAGCGGGCCCCCACGTCTTTGAAGGCGAAGGTGGGGCCATGAAATAGCTCCAGAACATGAATTCCTTCCTCTATTTTCACAAGTGGAATCTCGAAATTGAGGGTTTCTTCTACGATAGTGTCGAGTGTTTGTTTTGGAATATCTTCACCAAAGAAGAGCCCCGCGGCGGCTTTAGCTACTTCAGTCAATTCCAATCCCCCTATTTTGTTGAAGAACGAGCGGGGAAGTTGTTCAATTTTTTCGGGCATGTAGAGCCCTCTGTCAGGTGCGAGCCCTCTAACAACTGCTTCTTGCAGGGTAGTGGGCGAGACTTTCTTATTTGTGCTGTAGTAGTGCATCTTGTGACAATTAGCAAATTTCAGATTCCAGATTCTTAATTCTTCATTTTTCATTCTTGAAAGAGAACTTTCATAAACTCATCCTCTTTCAGCAACCCGTAGCTGCCCTGCTTTGCGGCAAACTCGTCGTAGGTTTGCACGCTGTCGCCCTCCTTATCTGTCCGGTAAATAAGAAACGGGATGGGGTCACGGGTATGTGTGCGTATGGCGCAGGGAGTAGGATGGTCGGGCAAAACGGCAATCGTCACGGGCTCTTCCCATTTTCGGGTCTCCTCGTAGATCGGTTTCACGACACGTGTATCGAGGTACTCGATTGTTTTTACCTTAAGGGCTACATCTCCTTCGTGCCCCGCCTCATCGCTGGCCTCTATATGTAAGTAAACGAAATCGTTCTCTTTCAGTGCCTTCAAAGCAGCTTGTGCTTTCCCCTCGTAGTTTGTATCGTGGAGCCCGGTGGCGCCCTCTACCATGATTACCTCCAGCCCGGCGTATACCCCGATGCCGCGGATGAGATCCACTGCCGAGATCACTGCCCCGCTATTGATAGGAAACATTTCCGATAGCCGGCGCATGCTGGGTCTAAAGCCGGGGGACCATGGCCAGATGCTATTGGCGGGATCCTTCCCTTCCTTCACGCGTTGGATATTGATGGGATGGTCGTGCAGCAGTTCGCGGGAAGCGGTGATCAGCCTGTTCAGCGCATCTGCTGTTGCTTTTGCATCTTCAGTTAAGGGTTGGATCAGATGGGGAGTAAACGGTTTCCCCGGGATATCGTGAGGGGGTGTACAGCGGAGGTGCTTGTTCCCGCCTTTCATCTTGAGCACGTGACGGTAGGAGACCCCCGGGTGAAAGCTAACGCGGTCGTCACCAAGCTTATCCTCTAAGAATTGGATCAGCTGGGCTGCTTCGGTAGTTGAAATATGTCCTGCTGAATGGTTTTTCAATAAGTCTCCTTCTATGCAGACCAAGTTGCAACGCATGCCCATCTCGCCTGGTAGGATGTCTACGCCCATGCTCGCGGCCTCTAATACACCTCGCCCCTCGTATACCGATGGAACGTCGTACCCCAAGACCGAAAGGTTGGCGATTTCACTCCCCGGGGCAAACCCGTCGGGAACGGTATTTAATATTCCGTTTCGTCCCATTCGTGCCAGTAGGTCCATGTAAGGAGTACGGGCTGCCTGTAGCGGTGTTCTGTTTCCCAGCGACGCGATCGGCTCATCGGCCATGCCATCGCCCAAAATAATGATATGTTTCATTTCTGGCTTAAGTTCCTTTGGCTATTAAAAGTTTCATTAACGGATGTTCGCGATGGAGATGATATCAGAAAAGACACCGGCAGCTGTTACACCGGCTCCCGCCCCGTACCCCTTGATTACCATGGGATACTCGTTGTATCGCTCGGTAGTAATCATGATGATGTTGTTGCTGCCCTCCAAATCATAGAAGGGGTGGCCTCTCTCTACTTCACGTAATCCTACTTCACAGTGCCCGTGATCGTAGGACGCCACGAATCGGAGCCGCTTACCTTCTTTGGCTAATTCCTTGCGGCGCTCTTCAAAAGAGGCGTCCATCTCGGAGATGGTTTGCCAGAACTCATCGAGGGTGCCATCGAAAAATTTTTGAGGAACAAAGAGGTTCTTCGTGACATCCGACTGGTTCACTTTTGCTCCCGCCTCACGCGATAGGATCACTAATTTGCGTGTGACATCCAACCCGCTTAGGTCGACACGAGGATCTGGCTCCGCGAATTGAGCATCTACCGCCATCTGGATCGCCTTGCTGAAAGGCACTTTTTCGCTTAAGGTGTTGAAAATAAAATTCAACGTGCCCGAGAGTACCGCTTCCAGTTTTATAATCTTGTCCCCCGAATGGGTCAATGAATTCATCGTGTTGATGATGGGAAGGCCTGCTCCCACGTTTGTTTCGAAAAGAAATTTCACGTCGGCTTTTCGTGCAGTTTCTTTGAGGAGACGGTAACTTTCGTAGTCGGAGGAAGCGGCAATTTTATTGGCAGTGACTACCGAGATATTCTTCGCCATCAGTTCACCGTAGAGCTTCGCGATATCGGGGCTCGCGGTGCAGTCGACAAATACCGAATTGAAAATATTCATCTTCATAACCTCGTCGCGTATCCGTTCGGGCGAGCTCTTGATGCCATTAGTCATCAGGTTTTCGTAGTAACCTTCAAGTGGGATTCCTTCACGTGTGAAGAGTGCTTTTCTCCCGTTGGCAATCCCTACAATGTTGATCCGCAGCTTATTGTGGTCCTTAAGGGTGTTTTGTTGTTTTTGTATCTGTTCCAGCAGGTTCCCTCCCACCGTACCGGTGCCTACCACGAACAGGTTCAGCTCCTGGTATGGCGATAGGAAAAAGGAGTCGTGAATCACGTTGAGCGACTTCTTGAGATCGGTTTTGGAAATAACACAGGAGATGTTGGTCTCCCCCGCGCCTTGAGCCAACGCGACGATGCTGATCCCATTCCGCCCCAATGCACCGAAAAACTTTCCGGCAATACCTGGTACGTGCTTCATATTTTGTCCCACGATGGCGATGGTTGCCAGATCGTACTCCACCATAATCTCATTGATGCTGCCCATGCTGATTTCGTGGGCAAATTCTTGAGAGAGTACTTGTTGCGAGAGGGCGGCGTCTTGCGTACGTACTCCAATGGAGGTGCTGTTTTCTGATGAGGCCTGCGAAACGATAAAGACACTGATGCCATTATCGGCCAGTGCAGAGAAGATGCGCTTATTCACGCCAATCACACCCACCATACCCAATCCTTGGATGGTGATAAGTGCGGTATCGCTTATGGAAGAGATCCCTTTAATGATCTGCCCGTCACGGGTAGGCTGTATATTTCGTATCCTTGTTCCTTCCGCTTCAGGCCGAAACGTATTCTTCACGTAGATGGGGATGTTTTTGTGGTAGACCGGGAAGATGGTAGGTGGGTATATCACTTTAGCACCGAAGTTGGTTAACTCAATCGCTTCGGTGAACGACAACTCTTCGATTACATATGCTGAGTTGATGATCTTCGGGTCGGCCGTCATAAATCCATCCACGTCGGTCCATATTTCCAGAACGGAGGCGTTCATGGCTGCAGCGATGATGGAAGCGCTGTAATCGGCCCCTCCACGCCCCAGGTTCGTGATATCATTATTGTCGTGGCTCGATGATATAAAGCCCGGAACAATGGCCACGCGAGGAGGAGGCATCTTCGCGAACGTTTCTCGTATCAGTTCATTGGAACGTTGGAGGTCAGGGATATGATGGTTGAACTGGATATTGGTTTTTATGAACGTAGTGGGATCGTAGAGCCGTGCACCGTCAATCACCTTACTGATGATAAGCGACGAGAGCCTCTCTCCATAACTCACGATCTTATCGGAGGTTTTTTGCGACAGGTCGCCAATAAGAAATACGCCTCGTAAGATATTTTGCAGTTCCTCGAATAGCTGTCGTACCTTCACCTCCACCTCTTCTCGGTCGGTATGAGAAATCACTACCTTTTCAATAATCTCTTCGTGCCTAACAATAATTTCTTCCAGTAAGGTTTTATAACCCGGGTTGCTGTTGAGCGCGAAATCGGATGCCAAAAGAAGGCGGTCCGTCACGCCGTCCAATGCAGAGACTACGACGATCACGGGTTCTTTTTCCTTCTCTTTTTCTATAATTTGTTTGACCAGTTGCAAACTTTCGGGACTTCCTACCGATGTCCCACCGAATTTCATCAGTTTCATATTATAAAAACTATTTATTTCTTATAGTAAACTTCATCTGGGGCAGGGGGATGATACCTTTGACATGAACTACCCTGAACAGTGAATTTGAAAGTAAGAATATTGATTTTGAGCGTGCTATCCGGTCGGATAGCAGGTAAAGCAGTGCTTGCTTACGGATGTGAAAATTTACATAACCCCCCAAGGGGTCATGGTCATAGTAGTGGATGTGTGGAAGTATGTCTTGTACAACTGCATTGCAATCGTGTGAATTTGCTACAAAGATAGGGTAATAATTAATAATATGAAACAACAATCGGAAAAAATAAGTATGTTTGTCCAATTAGTACCAGCAGCTCGACTTCAGCAGTTGCATCGGAAAAAGAGATTACTTTTTTGAAATATGACAACAACAATACTTTTTGATATGGATGGAGTCGTGATCGATTCCGAAAAACTACATTTGAGGGCACTCAGCCTTACCTTAGAAAAAAACGGGATCACTTATCCCGAAGAGATACTTCCCAGTTTTGCTGGAAAATCGGATCGCTTTTTTTTCGAATACGTACGAGATCATTTTGCTGTTGATGGCCGCATTGATATAGATGAATTTTTAAGTGAAAAAGATGAGCTGTTTAACTCCCTTATTCCACGAATAGAACTTGTAGATGGATTTGAGCATGTTATCCGGCAAGTAAAGGCGCTTGGCATCAAAACGGCCCTGGTCACCTCTTCTTCTTGGGGCACGGTGGATAGGGTGGATGAACTACTCGACATCAAGAGGTGGTTCGATACGGTTATCGCGGAAGAAGACACCATGAAACACAAACCCCATCCCGCGCCGTACCTGCTCGCTTTGGAGAGGCTGAATGCCAAGAAGGACTCCACGATCATTATCGAAGATTCCACCGTCGGCATCGCCGCGGGGAAAGCGGCAGGCTGTGTGGTTTTCGGGCTGACTACCTCCTTCGATAAGCAGACGCTGCTGGAGGCGGGTGCCAATTACGCTTTCGATACCTACGAAGAGGTCGCGTTCGCTTTCAGTTGTCCCCTTTGAGCAGCTGTAGCTAAGCGTTTCTTTTCCTGCTTTTCAGCATACTTGGTCAATATCAGCGATAAGGCCCCGTCGCTCGTGATATTGTGGGTGGTACCAAAACTATCGAGCAAAGCAAAAATGGTGATCATAAGCGCGATGCCTGCCTCGTCGACCCCAAGTACTGCCTGTATTAACCCGATCGACGCGAACAGGGTGCCGCCCGGTAGCCCTGGGGCGGCCACTCCGAATATCGCGAGAAGGGGAATAAAGAGGATCATTTTTTCGATCCCGGGCAAGCTCCCATAGAGGAGCGACGACACGGCGATGGCCAGGAACGCGATGTCCAATACCGACCCGGGGAAGTGCACGTTGCCCAACAGTGGGATCGAGAAATCACGTACCTCCGGTTTAAGTACAGGGCTCTTGCGAGTCTCTTCAATGGCGACGCCCAAGCTCGCGGCGGACGATTGCGAGCCAAGGGCAGTCAAGGCGACCGGCCCGTAATACTTAAGCACCTGCCACGGGTTCTTACCCGAATAAGCACCTGCCACCCCGTATAGCAACCCGAGCCAGAGGAGGTGGCACATAATCGTGATAAGGATGATCAGCAAGAACACGGGTAGCTTGGAGACGAGATTGCCCTCGTACGCGAACACCGCGAAGTTGGTCGCGATGAAGAAAGGGAGGAGGGGTATCAATATTCGCTTGACCGCTACGAACACGATATCCTGAAACTCGTACAACGCGGCTTCAATTTTCTTCGCTTTTGCCAACAGCACGCCTATGCCGACGATAAAGGCAAGAACGAGCGCGCTCAATACCGGCATTAGAGGGGGAATATCGAGCCGGAACAACATCTCGGGCAGCGGAGTGGAGGCTCCCCCGGAGGGGGAGACATCCAATAACGGGATCGTGGTATACCCCGCGAACGCACCTAACGACGCGCTCCCCACGCAGGAGAGGTACGAGAGGATAAGTGCCAGCCCCAAGAGCTTCGACGCGTTCTGCTTGAGCCGTGTGATGGCGGGAGCAATAAAGCCGAATACGATAAGCGGGATCAGGAAGAAAATTACCTGTCCCAGCAGGTGTTTAAGCGGGAGGATGATGGCGATAGCCCCTTCCGTGGCATAGCGGCCGATCAATAGCCCGGCTATCACTGCCAAGAAGAGTCGAAAACTGGTGTTTGATACTACTTTTCTCATTGTACGACTTGAATGTGGCCTAACGGCTGCTGTTATTTCCGAATAGCACCGCGTTCACGAACGTGCGGCGGGTGCCATCCCATGTACCCCTGAAGAGCGGGTTTTCCGCGAAGAGAATCACGTTCCCCCGTCCCGATGGTGTTGCCAAAATAGAGGCAGAACCCTTCAATCCTTCCAGGTGTTCCGACGAGATATAGCCGTTGAGCAACGGTTCATCGGGGTAGCTTGCCACCGCGTCAGGTGAGGAAGCGAGGAAGAAGGTGTTCTCCCGGACCACGGGCAACTTCTCCCGGGTCAGGCCAAACGCTAACGGATGCTCCAGGTCGATCCGGGTTTCAAATACCGACGTCGGGAGGCGATTGGCAGAGCGTCCACTTCTTGAAGCAGTTGGTCCTTCCGCGACGGAGTCGCTTCGCTCCACCAGTTTCGCGCTCGTGACCTTGTTGTTTATCGCCCAGCGGGTAGCACCGTTCACCGCGATCAGGCTGCCCCCGTTGCGGATCCATCCTTTCAGGTTATCGATATCCCGATCATTCAAGAAAGAGTAGTTGCCGCTCACGAACACGATCCGGTTGAACTCTTGCAAGGGAACCCGGCTGAACACGTCGGCGTCTACCCTCGTCAACGGGTAGCGCAGCTGCTGGTCGAACAGGTGCCACACCTCGCCCGCTTCGGTCGACGTTACATCCCCGCCCGTCACCACGAGCACCTTGGGTTGCTCCACTCGCCGGAACGAGCTGCTGCCCAAGTCGACTCCCCGGGCATTGAACCCGGTGGCAACGGGAGTAATCGCCACGCCTTCTCGCTCACTTGCTTCCTGCAACAACGCGTGCAGCTCCGCGGAGGAGAGGTTCTGGTTTTGTATCGGGATGAGCAGGCTTCCATTAGAGAACTCCTTCTCGCCTCCTGCACCATTTATCGTGAAAGGTTTAAAGGCCGATTGTACCCTTACCCCTTTATCCAAGAGGTGGAACAACAAGGGAAGGCTCCCCGAATCGCGGAAGTCGATCAAGTAAGCATATTCCGATCGCGCCAACGAACCCGGGTTGGCCACCGGTGCAACGGTCACCCGGTTACCGAGTGCCGCGTTGCTCTCGTCGTACGAGAGGCCCGTGGAGTAGGCCACCGAGAAGCCGGCCCCGTACCCCAGCTTATCCGCGACCTCGTCCGTCCAGTCGGCCTTATCGTCAAAGATAATACCCACCAACGCGCTGTTGGCTTGTCCTGCCGGGATAAGGTAGGATTTCCCGCTTTCATACGTGATGTCGCCCACCACGATATCGTTGGGGTTCTCGTACACCTCCAGCCGGTGATCCAAGAGAAGGGCAATAAACTTGTGAAGCCTCGTCGGGTCGTGGCTGTCCCCCACGATATAAGACCGCCCGTTTCCTCTCGTGCCCCGTTCCGGCGTGAAGAACTCCTCCTGCAGGTCGAACAGTGCCTCCCTGTTCCCGTGCGCGGCGTCCACCGTGGCGATGGTCGTCACCAGTTGGTTACGAATGGTAAACGGTAGGGTGACCAAGCCATTATCCGACTCCTGTTGAAGCCCCCTCGACGATCCCTGCTCGAAGAGGATGCCCACGCCCCCGTTGTAATCGGGGTAGGTGGATCCGAAGTTAGGATTCTTGTTGTCGAACGACTCCTTGGTGTAGTAAAACGAACCGATATTGTCGA
>JAAYTC010000087.1 GCA_012518155.1 Bacteroidales bacterium
AATGACGCACGTTGTCGCTGTTGATGAAGCTGTAGGTGTGGCTGCCGAAGCCGTGCATGTTGCGATAGCTGCGCGGGATGCCGCGATCGCTCATGGTGATGGTCACCTGGTGCAGTGCCTCGGGGAGGCTCGACCAGAAGTCCCAGTTATTGTTGGGGCTTCGCAGGTTGGTGTGCGGGTCGCGTTTTACCGCGTGGTTCAGGTCGGGGAACTTGAGCGGATCACGGAAGAAGAATACCGGGGTGTTATTTCCTACCAGGTCCCAATTGCCCTCTTCGGTATAAAACTTCATGGCAAAACCGCGGATATCTCGTTCGGCATCGGCCGCGCCTCGTTCGCCGGCCACGGTGGAAAAGCGTACGAACATCTCGGTCTTCTTGCCGATCTCGGAGAAAATTTTCGCGCGAGTGTATTTCGTGATGTCGTGCGTGACGGTAAAGGTACCAAACGCGCCCGAACCTTTGGCGTGCATGCGCCGCTCGGGGATCACTTCTCGGTCGAAATGGGCCAGTTTCTCAAGAAACCACACGTCTTGGAGCACCATGGGGCCGCGCGGGCCGACGGTCATGGCATCTTGGTTGTTACCTACAGGAGCCCCGGCAACAGTAGTCATTTTCTGTTGGTTCTCCTTGTCTTTCTTTTTTTTCAATTCTTCTGCATTCATACGATTTGAATATTTAAATATTAAGGCGTAAGGAACTCATTGTGATTGTTTTACCGCATCCACCTGTTTCTTTGTCTGTTTCGAGCGATTGCTTAATCGAATTATGCGTTCCATATGGCGTTAGGAAAATTTATTTCAAACTCAAAGATAATAATAAAGATGATAATTGTGACCTTCCTTGCTTATCGTGTGTAAACTTTCCTCTTTTTGGTTTATTTTTTTGTATATTGAGCGAGTGATAATTAAACCGGCTCGCGCGAAGGCTGGTAAAAGTTTTCAACATCTATGTTAATAACTCGTCGGCAATTAATCGGCGAGAAAATCCCCAGGGGAGCGAATAACTCCCTACCTTTACAATCTTTTTAGCAATAACTGAAAAATGGAAAAGCAAAGACGAAAATCTTCCGTAAAAGTAGTAGAAAAAGCGGTTTCCGCGCCCGATATTGGTAAGTTACCTCCGCAAGCAAGAGAGCTGGAAGAGGCTGTTTTGGGAGCCTTGATGCTCGAGAAAGATGCCTATTCCATTATAAGCGAAATATTACGTCCGGAGAGTTTTTATGACCCCTCGCATCAACTTATTTATGGGGCAATTCAAGGACTCGCCATGCAGCAGAAGCCGGTGGATGTCCTTACCGTGGTGGAGGAGCTAAAACGTCGTGGCGAACTTGAGACTTCCGGTGGAGCAGTGTACGTGGCAGAGCTCTCCGAGAAGGTAGCATCGGCCGCGCACATTGAATACCACGCACGTATTATCGCGCAGAAATACTTGGCGCGCGAGCTGATCTCTTTTTCGTCGGATGTTTCTCAGCACGCGTTTGATGAAACGGTCGACGTGGATGATTTGATGCAAGAAACCGAGGGGCGGTTATTTGAAATTTCGCAACGCAACGTAAAAAAAGATGTTATCCAGATCAACCCGGTCATCAAAGAAGCTTTGCACAATATCCAGCTCGCATCGAACCGGAAAGATGGTATGAGTGGTTTGCCTACCGGCTTCACCGAACTCGATCAGCTTACCTCGGGATGGCAGAACTCCGACTTGGTAATTATTGCCGCTCGCCCGGCGATGGGGAAGACCGCCTTGGTTTTGTCGATGGCGAAAAACATGGCACTTAACTACGAGCTTCCGATCGCGGTTTTTTCGCTCGAGATGTCGAACGTTCAGCTGGTAAACCGTTTGATAGTAAACGTGTGCCAGATCAGGGGGGAGAGTATCAAGAGCGGCCGATTAAGCGACGACGAGTGGGAACGCTTGGATAAGAACCACAAATTTTTGTATAATGCTCCTATCTATATCGACGATACTCCCAGCTTATCGGTATTCGAGTTGCGTACAAAAGCGCGACGACTGGTGCGAGAGCATCAGGTGAAGGCGATCATTATCGACTACTTGCAGTTGATGAATGCCAGCGGAATGAGTTTTGGAAGCCGTGAGCAGGAGGTGAGTATGATATCCCGATCGCTGAAGGGGTTGGCAAAGGAGTTGAATATACCGATTATCGCGCTGTCGCAGTTGAACCGGGGGGTGGAGAATAGACAAGGGACCGAAGGGAAACGTCCCCAACTGGCGGACCTCCGGGAATCGGGGGCGATTGAGCAGGACGCGGACATTGTATGTTTTATTCATCGTCCCGAATATTACCGGATCACGGAGGATGAACGGGGTAACTCGCTGATTGGTATTGCCGAAATTATAGTGGCGAAGCATCGTAACGGGCCTACCGGTATTGCTAATATGCGTTTTGATAGCGAGTATGCTCGTTTCCAAAATTTAGATGATAACCGGGTGGGGAAAAATTACGTGGAACGACCCTCGCGGATGAATCAACGGGCCAATCAGGGTGATTCCGCGAGCCCTGACTCTATTCCGGCGAACGATTTGATCTCCTCGAACAATGAGCCATTACCATTTTAGCCCGGTTTTTTTAGTGTAAGCCGATAAATTATTAAGCCACAATATTTAGCGAGGTTGAAACCTAATTGTGTTTAAATTGTTTTAATTACTGTCAAACCCTAGAGGGTGAAGAGGAATGATACAACCCGATTGTAAAATTATTCGTATTTTTGCCCGTTAAAAGTTGTGGAATCGGCTTTCTCATTAAAATTGATACGTGATGTATAATTCGCTTAAATGGAGCAATATAGTTGCTGTTGTCTTTTCATTGTTCGTTAGCCTACAGCTACTTCAAGCCCAGGAAGTGTCCTATGAAACCACGAGCGTGGATGGGCAGACGTACTACAAATACAGGGTGCAACCTGGGGAAGGACTCTACGCGATATCTCGCACTTTTTCGGTATCTGTTGCCGAAATTCTACGTCATAACCCCGACGCGAACACTGGACTGCAAAGTGGTCAGGAGTTACTGATTCCAGTGAAACTCCAATCGACTGCTCCGGCAAACGCCTCAACCGCACGCCCTGCACAAGTGGTGGGGCAATCTCCCGTTCAAAGAGCCGTGCTCGGTTCTCAACAAGTAGTCCCTTCCGATCAGAACATCACGTTTAACCACACCGTGGTCAGTGGCGAGACGGTATACAGCATCTCCAAAATGTATAACACCACGGTCGAAGAAATTTACCGGCTGAACCCTTCGTCTCGAGAGAGTATTGCTGAAGGACAAATTCTTGTAATCCCCCAGCGCAGAGTGATCAGCGAAGTGAAAGAAGAGAATTATCGCTATCACACCATCTTGCCGAAGGAAACACTTTACTCCCTGTCGCGTACCTATTCGCTGAAACCCGAAGATGTAATCAGAGCGAATCCCGGCTTATCGGTCGAAACCTTCCAAATAGGTAAGACGATCAGGATACCTTTTTTTGAATCGTACGAAACCATCCTCCCCTTCGAAGAGCAAACCACCCATATCACGCACAGAGTAGCAAGAGGGGAGACGCTCTACAGCCTTGCTCGCGAGTATAACGTTGAAGTGGCAGAAATACGACAGCTGAACCCGATGCTTTCGGAGGGGTTAAAAACAAATATGGAACTGCTTATCCCCGCGAAAAGGAGCGCGGTGGAAGGACATTCGAGGCAGGAGGAAAGCGCGGCAAATCGCTTATTGACACAAGGAATCCCTTCGGAGCGGGTAGACGTGATGAAGGTGGGATTGCTCTTGCCTTTTCTAGATGAAACAGGGCGGGCACACCTTCGCTTGCAGGAGTATTATGAAGGATTTCTACTGGCGGTGAAGGAACTGAAAAAACGGGGAGGTGATATCGAGCTTTTCGTGTTTGAAATTGGCAAGGGGAACGATATGAAGAAGCTGTCGAGCCTCTTGGAGACACTGGAGATGCAGTCGTTGAACCTTATCGTGGGTGGGGTAAATGATGCACAAATAAAATTATTATCCGATTTCTCTCGTTCACACGACATCAAGTACGTGGTGCCATTTTCGCAGAGTAACGGGGAAGTATTGAATAACGGTAATGTTTTTCAAGTCAATTCGCTTTCTCAAGCACTACAATCTAAAGCGTCTAAAGTATTTCTAAGTACGTTCAGGAACGCAAACGTTATTTTCGTGCGAGGGGGTGATAATGATAAAGCAGAGTTCGTGTCGCAACTTCAAAACGAACTGCGTCGGAATAATATCCGGTATGAAACGGTGAACTACTCGAGCACGTTAAACACTACCCTGAACGCTGTTTTGTACGAAAACAGGGAAAATATCATTGTCCCCACGGATGGTGATTCGAATACGCTTCGACTTTTAATGGACCAATTAAAAGAGGTTCAGGAAGCGAATTCGTCCTACACCATCCGGCTTTTTGGTTACCCTGAATGGCAGACCTATTCGAGCCTTATTGAGGATTACCACCTGTTTGGGACTTATATTTACACTCCCTTCTTCGTGGAAAGCACGAACCCGAGTACCCGAGATTTTAATGATACTTTTCAAAAATGGTACGGGCGAATGCCCATGGATACCTACCCCGGGTATGCCATGTGGGGATACGATACAGCGCTCTTTTTCCTTTCCGCTCTTCAACGTTATGGAGCCGGCTTCGAGCAACAAATCGATCGCGTAGGAGTCGAGTCACTTCAATTCGCGTTTCATTTTGAACGAATGAATAACTGGGGAGGATTTATTAACACGGGACTATTCCTGATTCATTACGACCCCAATGGCAACGTCATAAAAATGGATAAAAGCCGATGAAACGTTTTTTTATATTGCTGCTGATCGGTATGCCTTGCTTTGTTTCTCTCCTTGCACAAGGAAAAGAGTTTCAAAAAGAGCTCTATATAGGTGCAGGAGGTGGAGGGATCGCATCTAACGTGAGTTTCGTACCCTCTATTCCCCAAGCGCTGAAATATTCTTACCAAGGCGGAATTGCCGCAAAATATATTTCCGAGAAACACTTGGGGTTGATCACAGAACTTAACTTAACAAGAAAAGGATGGAGTGAAGAGTTCGACCCGGAGAGTGGATTCTCGTACGAACGATCGCTTACATACATCGATATGCCTTTCATGACGCATGTATATTTTGGGAGAAAAACACGATTTATCCTTAACGCGGGACCCCAAATCAGCTTCTTAATTGGGGAGCAATCGGATATGAGCCCAGCCTTGAGTGCCGATATTGAAGCGAGACAGCAAGCTAACCCCGACGCTCGAATCGGTGAACAGTATAAGCCGATGAGCGAAATGAAACGGATCGATTACGGTTTGATCGGTGGAGTGGGGTTGGAACTGAAGACGGGAATCGGTGATTTTGATTTAGAGGGACGATACTATTTTGGATTGGGAGATTTTTTTACCAGCCGACGGAGCGATAAGGCTTTCTTTTCTCGTTCGGCACACCGGGTGATCGCGGCCAAGCTAACCTATTACATCCGGGTTCGATAATCGGCCATAATTCATCGCGTTCAAACACTATTTAACCGTGGTTGAAACAATGAACCCATACCAAACTTTAATCATTTCTCGAATAAAAAATGAAGAGGGAATGAACAAAAACAAATGAATGTATGTTCATACATTGATCTGTTCGTTTTTCAAGAGTGAATTTTAATGGTTAATAAAGAGAGGATGAGATGAAAGAAATGGCCTTTAGGTTTGAGAATATCGATGCCGAAGAGTCACGATTTGAAGAAGCAGCCTACCTGCTAAGAGCATTGGGTAACGAAACCCGCTTACGGGTGATTATGCAATTGGTACAAAACGAGGAGATGTCGGTAACGGAGCTGCAAGAAAAAACGGGGTGCGAGCAATCGCTTCTTTCGCATCACCTTACCGATATGCGGGCCAAGGGGATCCTTTCGTGCCAGAGAAGCGGTAAGCGTAGCTTTTACTCGATCAGCGACAAGCGCATTATAAACGTGCTGCGGTGTGTTATGAGTTGCGGACAGGAAAATCCATTGCATCCGGGAAGCGAATCGTTGAATTAAACGCGATACAGAACAGAGTAACGTCAATCAAATAAAATAATTCGAGTTGCGTACGGATACGTTGCAAGTAGCACTATACAGTACGCGAGAAAAAACAGAAGCAGATGGTAAAACATTTTTTCATGAAACATTGGTTGAAATTTTTAGGAGCAGGCGTGGGTATTCTGGGAGGTTACCTCTATTACTACTACGTGGGGTGCGTCAGTGGCACCTGTCCCATTACCTCCAATCCTTACCGGATGATGATTTACGGTGCCGTGATGGGGTATCTACTCTTTGAAATTGTTTTCAGTAACAGTTCGACCAAAAAATCGATAGAAGTTCCGACAAAAAACGATATAAACGAAAAATTATGACAACAACAAAAACCATTTTAACAACCCTTGTAATGGTGTTTCTGCTAACCGGCTGTAACACTTCGCGACAAAAGAGTGCATCGGCCGAGCCGGGTAACAAACAAGAAACAAACACAACAGAAGATAATATGACAGCAACAAAAACAATTCAATTAACGAGAGACCAATTCCTTGAGAAGGTGGCTAACTTTGAAAAAAGCCCGGAAGAGTGGGTTTACTTGGGCGACAGGCCCGCGATTATAGACTTTTATGCCGACTGGTGCGGCCCATGTAAAATGATCGCTCCTATTTTGGAAGAACTGGCCGAGGAGTACGATGGTCAGATCTATATTTATAAGGTAGATACGGAAGCGGAACAGCAGCTGGCTGCCGAGTTTGGTATCCGGAGTATTCCCTCGATCCTTTTCGTGCCGATGGGTGAAGCACCTCAAATGGCGCAAGGGGCTCTTCCGAAGGATGCTTTCAAGCAGGCCATCGACGAGGTCCTTTTGAAAAAATCATAATCTCACGGAAGATGGAACCGATGTTCTTTGAAAGCAAAAGCAAGTATGGTTTCGACGAAACGGTACAGATGCTCACGGACGTTGTCGCGGAAAGCGGTTGGAAGCTGATTCACCTGCACGACTTGCAGGAGACCATGCGGAAAAACGGGAAGCAAGTAGATCCCGTGAAAGTGATGGAGATATGCAACCCGAACCTTGCATACCGTTTGTTGTCGGAAGATGAGCAGCGCATCTACTCGAACATGATGCCGTGCCGCGTTTCGGTGTACGTTAAAGGGGACGGTCTTACCTACGTGTCAAGGATAAATGCCGCGCAGATGGCCTCCCAAATTGGAGGCGTGCTGCACGAAGTGATGTCCACCGCTTTTACCGACGCGGAAAAATTTATTGATAAAGTGAGCGTGTAGAAATTCACTTTTATTGAACGGGTATTTGAACTAACTAGCGGATACGTTCCTTGAGAATGTATCCGTTTTTTTGTACCTTTGCGGCTGTAAATCATGGCATAATAATGAATACTACACGAGATTATGAAATAATGGCCCCCGCCGGTTCCTATGAATCGCTCACGGCAGCCATCCAAGGGGGAGCCGACTCCATCTACTTCGGTATAGAGGGGTTGAACATGCGCGCGAAGTCGTCCAATAACTTCACGATAGACGACCTGCATGCCATCGCGAAGATCTGTCGGGAGAACAACATAAAGAGCTACCTCACCGTCAACACGATTATCTACGATCAGGACATGGAGCTGATGCGTAAGGTGGTGGATGCCGCGAAAGAAGCCAACCTCTCGGCTATCATCGCGGCGGACGTGGCGGTGTTGATGTATGCCCGGGGTATTGGGGTGGAGGTGCACCTCTCCACGCAACTCAATATCACCAACACGGAGTCGCTGAAGTTTTACGGGCAGTATGCCGATGTGGTGGTACTGGCACGCGAATTGAACCTGGATCAGGTGGCGGCCATCCACAAGGATATCGTGGAGCAACAGATCAAGGGGCCTTCAGGTGAGTTGATCCGCATCGAGATGTTCGCGCACGGAGCCCTCTGCATGGCGGTCTCGGGAAAGTGTTACCTCAGCCTGCACGAGAAGGATCTTTCGGCCAACCGCGGGGCTTGCAACCAGATCTGCCGGAGAGGATATATCGTGAAAGACAAGACCAGCGACATCGAGCTGGAGATTGACAACGAGTATATCATGTCGCCCAAGGATTTAAAGACCATCCATTTCATGAACAAGATGATGGATGCCGGGGTGCGGGTGTTCAAGATCGAAGGACGCGCCCGCGGCCCGGAATACGTGCGGGTGGTGACCTCGTGCTACAAGGAGGCGGTGGAGGCGTATTGTAATGGCGCCTATACCGAAGAGAAGATAACCGACTGGAACGAGCGGTTGTCCGCCGTGTTCAACCGGGGATTCTGGGACGGGTACTACTTGGGACAACGGCTGGGCGAATGGACGCACCGGTACGGTTCGGGTGCCACCAAACGAAAGGTGTATATAGGCAAAGCGATCAAGCACTTCGGGAACATCGGCGTGTCAGAGTTCCTGATCGAGACTCAATCGGTGAAGCCGGGCGACGAGCTCTTGATCACCGGGCCGACCACCGGGGCAGTTTTCGTGACGGCCAACGATATCCGGGTAGAACGGGATGTCGTTCCGGAAGCCGTCAAGGGCGACTATTTCTCCATCAAGACGGACGAGAAGATCCGTCCGAACGACCAGCTCTACAAGATGGTGGCCGCCAACCGCCGGGGGACGGCTCATGAGCGGTAGGTTTCACTCCTCTTTAAACCAGCCGGCGTACATCAAGTAGTTGCTGGCAATCTTCTGATTCATCTCCTTGGACTGTTCGGGATCGACCTTCTTTACAAACTTGGCGGGGACACCGGCGTAGATACTGCCGGGTTCCACCCGCGTGCCGCTTAACACTACGGCTCCCGCGGCCACGATAGCTCCTTCGCCTACCACCGCGTGATCTAACACGATGGCTCCCATCCCGATGAGGGCACCGTCTTTAATTTCCGCGCCGTGGATGACCGCGTTGTGTCCGATGGAGACGTCGTTGCCAATCACCGAGACCGATTTTTCGTAAAGCGTGTGTATCACCGTGCCGTCTTGCACGTTTACCCGGTCGCCCAGCCGTATCGAGTTGACGTCGCCCCGAAGCACGGTGTTGAACCAGATACTGCAATCGCTGCCAATGATCACATCGCCCACGACGGTGGCGTTCTCTGCAAGGAATGTATTTTTACCGATTTCGGGAGTGAACCCCCGTACCGATTTTACCAATGCCATAGTCTTATTTTAAATAGAGTGCCCCGTTACGATAGCGCGTTGGAGCACTCGTGTTGTTGTTATTTGATCAGAGTTTTATTGTTGTTCGTTCAGAGTTGCTCCCTTTAAATGGACTTGGTTTTTTCTTTTAACCAATCCTTTTCCTCCTTATTAAGATGCCCCTTTAATGTAGCATAAACCCATTCGTGATACTTATTGAGCCATTTGACTTCCTTCTTGGTAAGCAGCTTCTTTGAAATCGGACGGGTGTCGATGGGGCAGAGCGTGATGGTTTCGAAATTATAAAACTCGCCAAACTCATCGCTCTTTTCATGCGGCTGGGTAACGATCAGGTTCTCAATCCGGATGCCGTACTGGTTGGCACGGTAAACACCCGGTTCGTTTGATGTAACCATTCCCGGCTGAAGTTGAGTGGGGTTTTCCTCTAAGCGGATGTTTTGTGGTCCCTCGTGCACGTTCAGGAAGTGCCCGATGCCGTGCCCCGTGCCGTGCCAGTAGGTGAGCCCGTTGTCCCATAACGCTTTTCGTGCAAGGATATCTAACTGCGATCCCCTGGTGCCCTTGGGGTAGATAGCGGTAGCGAGCGCGATGTGCCCTTTTAATACCAACGTGTAGTCGCTCTTCATCTGTTTGGTTAATTTGCCCACGGCAACTGTTCGGGTAATATCGGTAGTACCATCCTTGTATTGAGCACCGGAGTCGATTAATAATAACCCTTTGGGTTCTACTTTAAGCGCGGTTTCCGGTATGGCACTGTAGTGGATAACCGCCCCGTTACGGCCGTACCCGGCAATGGTTGAGAAGCTTTCACCGACGAACAACTCTTGTTGAGACCGGTACTCGTAGAGTTTTTCGGCCACGGTCACCTCGTTGACTTCCCCCGCGGGAACGGCTTTTTCCAGCCACATGTAAAATTTCACGAGTGCTACCCCGTCCTTGATCATCGCGTTGCGGAACCCCTTCAACTCGGTCTCGTTCTTCACGCTCTTCATCAGGTCGAGGGGCGACGGTACGTCGATGATCCGGCAGGTAGAGGGGATGGTATGCAGTAGCTTGTAGTTGATCTTGCTGCCGGTCACGCACACCGCGCTGCCTTCGGGCAGGTTGGCCACGTATTCAAAAATATCGTTGTAACCGGTGATCTTGATCCCCTGCTCTTTGTACGAGTTGGCTATTTCGTCGGTCAGCTTATCGGGCTCGATAAACAACACTGTCTCCTTTTCCGATACATACGCGTAGGCGACAGCTACCGGGTTGTAGTCCACGTCGTTACCCCTCAGGTTGAACAGCCAGGCGATGGTGTCGAGCGTAACCACGATGACCCCGTCGGCCTGTAGTTTTTTCAGTTCCGTGTTCACCCGTTCGATCTTGCTTTTTACCGTTTCCCCGGTCACCTCCACAGGGAGCGTGAAAATTTTGTTCTTGGGTATTTCCGGCCGCTCTTTCCTGATCTCTTCGAAAGGGTCGAACGAGGTGTTTAAGGCAATTCCCGCGGCATCCAGCTTGCTTTTTAATGCGTTGCCTTCCGACGCGGCGTATACCAATCCGTCGATCCCCACCGTTCCGTCTCTTCCCACCTGCTCAATGATCCAGTCGGTCATATCGGGCGTATCGGCTTGTCCCATCTTAAACAGGTCGAACCCCGTGTCGCTAAGTTCGTCCGCTGCCTGGAGGAAATAACGGGAGTCCGTCCAAACCCCTGCTTGTTGCTTGGTAACTACTGCCGTGCCTGCTGATCCGGTGAAGCCGCTGATCCATTTTCGGGATTCCCAAAACTTTGGAGGATACTCGCTTAAATGAGCATCGGTACTGGGGATGATAAAGGCATCCAAATTTTTCGTCTCCATGAACTGCCTCATGGCCGCGAGCCTTTCGGGGATTTCGTTTGTTTTCATAGGGTTCTCTTTGGGAAGTGCTCCATTGCACTCCGTTTGTTTTTGTCTTAGAACACAAATGTAATAAATTGTCCCGTATTTCCTTCATTTATATGGATGTTATTTTTTGATTTATGCACGCTCCACATTATGCATCGAGCTGATAACCAGTCCACGTTTAACCTTTGATACGTTGGATGGTGAACGATTTGATAAAATGGCAGTGAAAGCGTGGATAAATCGCGTATATTTGGAAATAATAGTTTTTAAGAATATGAATACAAAAATCAGGCTAAGTGAGATGCGGTTTCACGCCTTTCATGGGGTGCTACCGCACGAGAGAGAAGTTGGAACGGAATTTGTCGTAAATCTTTTGCTAGACGTGGATGTGTCCCAAGCCATTGAATCGGATCGAGTGGAGGATACCGTCAACTATGCCCACCTGTACGAACTGGTGAAAGAGGAGATGAATATACCTTCCCACTTGATTGAGCACGTGGCGGGACGTATCGGGAAAAGGGTAAAGCAACGCTATCCTCAGGTTTCAGCACTAGAGATACGTGTAGCAAAGATGCTTCCTCCCGTGAACGGGTTGATGGAAAAGGCTGAAATTGTTTTGAACATGTGAGTGCCTCTCAACTAATTACGAAAACCCATCGGTTTCAGAAGAAAATCGCGTAAATTTGCATAAAATTTGAATGGATGAGTCGAGCGATTGAAGACATAAGGGACGATGACGATGTGGGTACGGAAGGGAAGCTGATGCTACGCACCGAAAATCTGGTTAAACGATACGGGAAGCGTACAGTAGTAAACCATGTATCCATCAATGTAAAGCAAGGTGAAATAGTGGGATTACTCGGCCCGAACGGGGCGGGAAAGACCACTACCTTTTACATGACGGTGGGATTGATTGTTCCGAACGAGGGGGAGATATTTATAGGTAACCGAAATATTACCCGGTACCCGGTTTACAAACGAGCCCAGAATGGCATCGGCTATTTGGCTCAGGAGGCTTCTATTTTTCGAAAAATGACGGTCGAAGATAATATCCGTTCGGTTTTGGAGTTTACCGATAAGTCGCCCGAAGAGCAAAAGGAGAAACTGGAAAGCCTTATAGATGAGTTTGGGCTAGAGAAAGTAAGAAAGAATAGAGGAGACCGTCTTTCGGGGGGAGAGCGTCGCCGTTCCGAAATTGCCCGTTGCTTGGCTATCGATCCAAAGTTTATTATGCTGGACGAACCGTTCGCGGGTATCGACCCCATCGCGGTACAGGATATCCAGTCGATTGTTGCACGGCTCAAGTACCGTAATATCGGTATTTTGATTACCGACCATAACGTGGACGAAACGCTGAGTATCACGGATCGCGCTTACCTCCTCTTCGAGGGTAAAGTGTTGTTTCAAGGGAGCGCGGAAGAACTGGCCGCTAATCCGATCGTGAGGGAGAATTACCTGGGGACAGATTTCGAGTTGCGAAAACGGGTTTTTGATACTCCTTAATTTACTCAAGGGTGTGGCACGGCTTTTATCCATAGATTACGGGAAAAAACGTACGGGAATCGCGGTGAGCGACCCGCTTCAGCTTATCGCGAATGGATTGACCACGGTCGAAACCTCTCGGTTACTTGAATTCTTAGCAGATTACCTTCAAAGGGAGGAGGTTGCATGCATCATCGTTGGGTTGCCGAAGCAGATGAACAACCAACCTTCGGAGAACATGAAACGGATTGAACCCTTCGTGAATAGGCTGAAAAAACTTTACCCACGCATACCGGTAGAATATTACGATGAACGGTTCACCTCAAAAATGGCGCATCAAACGATGATTGATGCCGGCCTCAAAAAGAAGGACCGGCAAAATAAAGAGTTAGTGGACGAGATTAGTGCCACCATCCTCCTGCAAGGATATATGGAGAATAGGAGAAGTGGACCGATGTGAATGGTTTGAACTACTAATGAAATAGATAAAATGATATTACCCATATACATATACGGACAGCCCGTGTTGAGAAAAATGGCAACGGACATTGATCCCGAGAACTATCCCGGGTTGGAGGAGTTGATTGATAATATGTTCGAGACCATGTACAATGCCGACGGTGTAGGTATTGCCGCGCCACAAGTAGGGCGAGGCGATCGTGTATTCGTGGTCGACCTCTCGCCATTAGCAAATGAGGAGCACCCCGAGTTTA
>JAAYTC010000088.1 GCA_012518155.1 Bacteroidales bacterium
CGCGAATATACAGGATTTTCTTCTGAAAACCGTCCGGGAGGCGAAATACCCTTTAAATTTCTCTGTGCTACCTATCGTAAAGGAGTGGCCTTTGTTGTTAAATAAATATAATTCACTCTGTTTTTTGGTACTTTGTATTGCATAATACCTTGCTTAAAGTATCTTTGTAATGTAAAATTGAAAATAATGAATGTAGAGAATACGCAGAGTCAGATGCGAAAGGGTGTCCTTGAGTACTGCATCCTATCTATAATCCGAAAGAAAGAGGCCTACCCGGGCGATATCATCGACAAGATGAAGGGTGCGGGCTTACAGCTTTTGGAGGGTACACTATATCCTTTATTAAACCGGTTAAAGAACGCGGGCGTTCTTTCTTATCGTTGGGTTGAAAGTACCTCGGGGCCTCCTCGAAAATACTTTCAACTTACCCCGAAAGGCGAGAAGTTTTATCTTCTCCTTCAGTCCACTTGGAACGAGCTTGCCTCTGGTGTTGAGGCGTTAACTCGAGATCAGCACGAGACGAACGATACCGGGGAAATAGTAGACGATTCATAATAAACCGGAAGGATGTAGCGTGTGTAAAACCCTTTATACTAACATTTTTAACGAATTCATTTTTCAGATTCCATCAGCATACACAGTTCTATGAAAAAGGTAATCAACATTAATTTCCAGGGGCAGGTGATCGCCATCGAAGAAGATGCTTACGAGATTTTGAAACAGTATATCGAGTCTCTTCAAGACTACTTCTCGCACGAGGAAGGGGGCGACGAGATCGTTAACGATATAGAGTCCCGAATCGCTGAACTATTCGGCAATAGGCTCAAGCACGGTATTTCCTGTATTACTGACGAAGACGTGGAGGCCATTATCGAAAGCATAGGAAGGCCGCGTGACTTTGACGTCGATTACGAGGAGACGCGTACGGCGGAACCCGATGCTTCGTTCAACGATCATAAAGCACGCGCGGGATCCACGGGCAGTCAGGCCCACTCCGCCGAAGAACCTCGTCGGCTCTACCGCAATTCCGGTGATCAAACCATCGGCGGCGTTTGTAGCGGGATTGCTCACTATCTCAAGATCGACCCTGTATGGGTCCGCATCATCTTCGTCCTGTTATTTGGCCTACTTTTTTGGGTGTACATCATTTTATGGATCGTCTTAAAGTCGCGGCATTTGGAGTCCAACGTGACGAAACGATTTTATCGAAATCCCGGTGATCGCGTACTGGGTGGAGTCTGCGGGGGATTGGCCGCGTACTTTAAAATCGATTCCTGGATTCCGAGGGTGTTATTCCTCCTACCATTAATTCTCAACCTAATAGGTATGGTGTCGATTTTTCCGTTAAGCCGTATATTTGATCACTTCGACTTTAACTGGAACATCAATGGTAGCATGGCTGTAGTTTATCTGGTATTGTGGATTATCATACCGGAAGCAAAAACCGTGAAACAAAAGCTCGAAATGATGGGCGAAGAAGAATATATAAGGTCGATTCGCGAAAAAGTAAACGATAACGCTCCGGGAACGAAAAATCGCACGAATAGTAATCAACCTTTGCACGATACGCCTCCCGCGCCCCCTGCGGGTACGTCATATTCAGCTAAAACATCGAGCAATGCCTTTTCGCGGGCTCCCGAGCAATCGGGTTGTTTGAATGGTTTGGTGGTATTGTTAAAGATCATCTTTTTCACGCTTGTCGGAATTTTTGCCTTGGTACTGTTAAGTGTTTTTGTCGGTTTCTTGTTCACGGGAACACAATTGTGGCCATTGAAATCACTTTTTATAGATTCTGGATACGAGACCCATTTACTGATCATATCCTCCTGCTTGCTGATATTAGTGCCTGTTGTTTCCATCACTGCTTGGATTATCCGTCGGTTGATGAAAGCCAAGTCACGCCCCGTGATAGGGATTATTGCCGCGGTTTTATGGATCGGTGGACTGGCGACAACCGGCTTACTCGCCACTCGGATTGTTAACAAGTATAACGTGGAGAGCTCCAGTGAAACCACCGTGAACGTAGCACCCGTGACAGCTACTAAAATGTACGTTGAAATGTTGCCGTATCATGACGACTACTCGGAGTTCAAAGTGATCTATAGTCGAAGGTCGCCGTTTGATAATTTACCCTACTGCACGATAAACGAGGATTCGTTGCTTTACAGCAATATTAACTTGCAAGTACGCAATAGCACCGATTCGTTATTTCATGTGCGTGCTATTGCTGCTTCAAGGGGGCGCAACCTTCGTTCTGCCAAGGACGATATCATGCAGTTTAGCTATCCCATCTTTCAGAATGATTCGGTACTATTTCTGCCTGAGTTCTTGACAGTGCCTATCGAGCAAGGTTTCCGGAATCAAAGCATCACCGTCGAAATTTCCGTTCCCGCGGGCAAAAGCGTGGAAATAAGTGATGCACTGAGTGATTATAAAAACAGCGAACCACCCGCAGTTGTTAGAAAGCGAATTCGTAATTTTTCACGAACCTATATGCCCGGTGATAGCAACCTAACGCCAAAGCCACAAATTACACTCACCACGGATACGATATAACGTTTCATATAGCGGGTCGTGATGACTGTTGCCTACGTTGCCTTTTCAGAAATAAATTGGATAAATATTCGTTTGCATATAAAAAAAATGTATCTTTGCATCCGCGAATCAAAAAATGCCCGGATGGCGGAATTGGCAGACGC
>JAAYTC010000015.1 GCA_012518155.1 Bacteroidales bacterium
ATGATGGCGTTCGGCAGTTCCGATTGAAGTTCCTTTGCTTTCGCGATGGCTCCTTTCATACCATCTGCCCCCGGGGTGAGCACCAACTCGGCCCCCAATGCCTTTAGCAAGTTCCGGCGCTCGAGGCTCATCGTCTCAGGCATGGTAAGGATAAGCCGGTACTTCTTGATAGAAGAAACGAAAGCCAACCCAATGCCGGTGTTACCGCTGGTGGGCTCAATAATGATCGAATCGGAATTCAACAATCCCTTCTCCTCTGCATCCTCTACCATCGACAACGCGATTCGGTCTTTCACGCTTCCTAACGGGTTAAAACTTTCCAGTTTGGCAACGATTCGTGCCTTCGCACCTTCTGATTTTTCGAACTGGTTGAGTCTAAGCAACGGGGTGTTGCCGACTAAGTCCGTTAATTTGTCTGAAATTTTTGTCATAGCTATCTAAATTAAAAATTTATACAAATATAAAAGCAGAAAAAACGGTAAAAAATAGCACATTCGTGGTATTTTTGGCATTCAAATAGATTCAGCACCCCTATAATTTGCTTGTTAGAAAGAATAAATAGCACATTCGTGGTATTTTTCGGGGTGTATTCGATAATTTTAAATTACTTTTGCTTACAAAGAGGAGTCAGCAGAATGAATCATTATATTTTAGCAGATAATCAAGATATCACACGCATCGGGCTAATTTCATTGGTAAAAGAGGTGAACGATCGGGCCCAGATTGTTGAAGCTGCCGATTATAGCGAGTTACAATCTTTGCTGCGCGCATACCCCCGTTCGGTAGTCGTGGTCGACTACTCGCTCTTCAACTTCATGTCGATAAATCATTTCTTGAACATGAAAAGCGGCGCGAAGGAATCGGTATGGCTTCTTTTTTCGTACGAGCCGGAAGAGTATTTCTTGCGTCAAATATTGTTGGCCGACCCCACCTTTAGCGTTGTGCTGAAACAGAGCTCTGGCACACAGGTAAAAGACGCGTTGGGGAGTATTGCTGCCGAGGATGTATACTGGTGTGATTACGCGGAATCGGTGATGAAAGCACGCTTCACCAAAGAGGAGAGTCCCGGCCCTCTTACCGCGTCTGAAAAGGTTATCCTTCGGGAGATCGCTTTGGGGAAAACTACGAAAGAGATAGCGTTTAAGAAGAACTTGAGCTTCCATACCGTGAATACCCATCGACGGAATATTTATCAAAAGCTGGGAGTTAATAGCATGAACGAAGCCACCCGTTTCGCGTTGCAGGCCGGTTTAATTGATCTAATGGAGTATTATATTTAAGCTACACGCCCTCCGCGATTTTCCAAATAGCCTCCACCCATGCTTCATCATCGTTCAATGAGGGGATAAAGGTGAATTTTTCCCCTCCCGCCTCCATGAAAAGTTTTCGGGCTTCAATATCCATATCGTAAAGTGTTTCCATGTTGTCGATCGGAAAGCCCGGTGCCATAACCGCTACTTTTTTCCACCCTAAGCCGGGGAGATCGCCGATATTGGTATCAAGGTACGGTTTTAGCCATCCATTGCCTCGTTGTGAAGAGTAAAAAAGAAGCGTGTGGTGCAGATCGAAACCCACTTTTTTACAAAAAAGCCGATTCGTTTCCTTCACCTGAAACACGTAATCGTACTCTTTCCCTTTCTTCCACGCGGCCTCCACCTGCGGCACGGGCAAGCTGTGGTAGCTGAAAACAAGTCGGTCGATATCCTTTAAGTAAGGAGCGGCACGATCTACCAATGCTTGAATATACGCGGGATGGTTATAATAAGGATCCACGAACTTCAGTCGAAAAGAGTGGGGGCGGCTATAAAACGACCGTGCGATATCTTCTATCGCCGTCTGAGTAGTAGATTGGGCATACTGCGGGTAGAGCGGGAAAACGATTACTTCATGCAGCAACGGGTACCTTTTTTCCATCTCTTTCACGGCCGTCGCAAAGTCCGGTTTCCCATACCGCATCGCCACTTCCACCGGTATGCCCTTTGCCTCTTCCAGTGCTTGTGCCAGTCTTCTCGTGTAGTACTGCAACGGCGATGTTATCGGCTCCTCTTTTCGCCAAACCAACCGGTATTTTTCCCGGGAGCTTGCAGCCGAAAGTGGCGCGATAATATTTCTCGCGAGCAGCCTCGAGCGCCACTCGGGTTTGCCTGTCACGAGGGGATCCGACAGCATATCCCCGATAAACCTCTTCACGTCGTTCTTGCTGTCGCTCGCGGGAGTACCTACATTAATTAATAGTATGCCTCTCATTCATTACTAATTTAAACACCGCATCCACTCGCACCCTCCTACGCGCCGGTTTCGGCATATGTCTCCAAAAGTTTACAGTCGCCGTTGGGTGAAAGTTTAATAGATTCCGATTGTGCCGGCACAAGTACGGTTTCGCCCTGTGCTACGTGTACCGAGTTTCCTTTGTTGTCGTTAAGCGTGCAGCTACCCCCCATGCATATAAGGATCACGAAGGAATCGATCGTTTGATAATCCCGTTCCATGGGCCTATCCAGCTCGAGCAAGTGGGTTGTAAAGTAGGAGGAAGTTACCAGTTTCACGGGCTGGTTGATTGCTTGCTCGTAAGTAGTTTGGTAAGAATCTTGCACGTTATAATCAATGGCATCCTTGGCCAATTCAGTATGTAGTTCCCGGGTGTTTCCTGCCGTGTCTTTTCGGTTATAATCATAAATACGGTAGGTGATATCCGAAGTTTGCTGAATCTCGGCGATAAAGCAGCCCGCGCCGATCGCGTGCACCCTCCCCGCCGGTAAGAAGAAAACATCGCCCTCCTGCACCTCGTACCGCATCAACGTGTCGGTAAAAGTGTTGTTTTTTACTTTTTCCACGTACTCGTCAGGGGTTATCTGCTGTTCGAATCCCGAATACAAGAAGGCATCGGGAGTTGCCTTTACCACGTACCACATTTCGGTCTTTCCGAACGAGTCGTGCCGCTCTTTTGCCAGCTTATCGTCGGGGTGTACTTGAATGGAAAGGTCGTCGCGTGCATCGATAAACTTTATTAGCAGCGGAAAAGTGGGGCCAAACTGCTCATATATCTTATTGCCGACCAACGCTCCTTTATATGTTTGAATCATTTCATCGAGCGAAGTTCCGCTCAAGTCTCCGTTGGAAACTACCGACACGTTCCCTTTAACGCCTGATATCTCCCAACTCTCGCCGATGCCATCACGTTCCGGTTGTATATTCTTGAACCGGCATATATCCGAGCCTCCCCAGATTACCGGCTTCAGGATAGGTCTGAATTTAAGCGGGTAGAGTGTATCCCTTTTATCGTTTGTCATATGTTTAATTTTGTCTTGTTTCACGGGTTAATTTTTTGCATAACCATGGCCGTTCTTGCCGGCAAGTATAGCTTGAGCCAACCCTTATCTTCTTTCGCGTAAAGCGTGTCGTAATGCGTAAAGTGATGGATAGTTGCATCGTTCCGCCCGAACCCTCCAAAATCAGGGTCGTCGGTATCGAGTACTATTTTGTACTCCCCTTGGGGTACCAGTATACCGTAATCGGAAAATGAATCGCGTGGGTGAAAATTGTACACGAAGAGCAAGCCGTTTCTATGATAAGCCAGAATATTATCCTCTTCCTTTTCCCACGCCTTTACCAGGGGAATGGCTTGAAAATCGGGTACAGACCGAATCAGCCTGATCATTGCCTTGTCGAAATCCCCTAAGTAGTGATATTTGAGGTTGCTATCTTCCGCCAGTTGCCATTGACGACGAGCATATTTGTGCGACCAGTTGTTCCCCTCTCTCGGGAAGTCCACCCATTCGGGATGGCCAAATTCGTTGCCCATGAAGTTGAGGTACCCCCCGTTGATGGTAGTAGCCGTGACCAAGCGAATCATCTTGTGCAACGCGATGCCGCGATCAACCTTATCGGAGCTCTCCATCCACTTCGACATAAACCAGTACATGTCGGCGTCGATCAGCCGGAAAATAATGGTTTTATCCCCTACCAGTGCTTGGTCGTGGCTCTCGGCGTACGAGATTGTCTTCTCATCGTATCGCCGGTTGGTCGTCTCCCACCAGATGGAGGAGGGGGACCAATCTTCATCTTTCTTCTCCTTGATAATCTTGATCCAGTAGTCGGGGATATTCATGGCCATGCGGTAGTCGAACCCATACCCGCCCGACTCGATATCGAGCGCCAGCCCGGGCATCCCGCTCACCTCTTCCGCGATGGTAATGGCGTTGGGATTCACCTCGTGAATCAGCTGGTTCGCCAACGTGAGATAGCAGACTGCATCGCCATCCTGCCCCG
Organism: Bacteroidales bacterium; assembly: GCA_012518155.1. Lineage (GTDB taxonomy): Bacteria > Bacteroidota > Bacteroidia > Bacteroidales > Dysgonomonadaceae > Proteiniphilum. Next base: position 4,270 of record JAAYTC010000015.1, read on the forward strand.
CGTTGTAGTAATCGCCATACTCGGTAAACGATTCTCCCAGCCCATGGCTCAAGTAAATCATCGAGGTCACCCCATCGAATCGAAAACCGTCGAACTTGAACTCCTCTAGCCAGTACTTGCAGTTGGAGAGAAGAAAATGAAGCACTTCGTCTTTCCCGTAATCAAAGCAGAGCGAATCCCAAGCGGTGTGATATCTTCGGGCGGGGTCGCTATGAAAGTAGAGATCGTATGATCCATCGATACGGCCGATGCCTTCCGATTCGTTCTTCACCGCGTGCGAATGGACGATATCCATGATCACGGCGATGCCCATGTCGTGCGCGGCATCGATGAGTGCCTTCAGCTCCTCCGGGGTGCCGTTGCGTGAAGAGGGAGCGAAAAAGCTGGAAACATGGTAACCGAAAGAGCCGTAGTAAGGGTGTTCCTGTATAGCCATCACTTGGATCGCGTTGTATCCGTTCTCTTTCACCCGGGGGAGAATGTTCTCCCTGAACTCGTTATAGGTGCCCACTTTCTCTTCGGCGGTAGACATTCCCACGTGCGTCTCATATATAAGAAGAGGCGCGGTGTCGGGTTCGAAACGGGTATGTTTAAAGGTGTATGTATTTTCCGGCTCCCACACCTGAGCACTAAAAATCAATGTTTCGCTGTCTTGTACCACCCGTCGGCACCACGCGGGGATTCGTTCACCCCATCCCCCTTCCCACGTGACATGTAGTTTGTACAGATCTTGGTGATGGATCCGATCGAGCGGGATTTTCACTTCCCACACCCCGTTATCCTTTCGTTTAAAGCGATAAGCCTCTAATCGTTGCCAGTTATTAAAGGTGCCTACTAGAAATATCTCGGTAGCGTTGGGTGCCCACTCACGAAGTACCCACCCGTCGGCCGTCTTGTGCAGCCCGAAGTAAAGGTAGCCCGTGGCGAACTCCGAGAGCGTTACCTCGCCATCTTTCGTGAGATCAGAAAGCCGTTTCCGGTAATAACGGTGGCGCCCCTCAATTGCTTTCGTGTAGGGTGCCAGCCAAGGGTCGTTTCTTATGATGCCTAGCATTCCGAGTGGGTTTGTTAATTGGTCTATTTGGACAAAGATAACGTTAACCGGACGATTTTACCCAATCTTCGCGAAACAAAATCGCGTTCCCGGAAAACATTTCCTTTCCCGCCGCCGCGTGACGACAAATAGCCTCCATAATTAATAAAAAAAATATATCTTTGTAATCTACAAAAATGCAATGCAATGAAACGAATATTGAACGTCTGCCTGTTCATCTTTATTTTAGTGGGAAGTGTTATCGCCCAAAACGACGCGGTTACCTGCAACTTGGGGTTTGCTTTCGAGATCAGTGAAAATAGAAACTGGGGATACAAAGAGCCGGTGGTGGTCGACATCACACCCGGGTCTCCCGCCGAGAGAGCCGGCTTAAAACTCAACGACATCATCCTGTCGGTCAACAAAAACGGTACGTACCAAAAAACATACCAGACCGTTATGTCGTGGTTCAACCAGTATGATACCGAGATGACCCTTGCCATTCGCAATTTCGAGCACGCGTTTAAAGAGATGTCCTTTTCGAAAGATTGTCGCTCCAGTAACGCTATCAACGAAGCCCAATTGGCCCCCGTGTTTGCTTTTTATAGTCTCGAGGATGTGCAAGACAGGCGCTTCCTGATGCCGGTAGCCACGAAGACAAACGAGAAAGCCCTTTTTCATAACTACCAATCGTTTGGTTTTGCCCCTTCCGACGAGGCTACCCGAGATCTTGATGAGCGGATAAACGCCATTTTTATTCGGGCACTCACCTCCATGGGATTAGAATATCGGCCCGATGATCCCGATTTTGTTATCCAGACCTATTATGATTACCAGAACAATCCACTTTTCAAGACGGATTCACCCACATACGGCAGCTATCAACCGGTCTGGAGATACGATACGCGCAATAATCGAACCGTGCGGGTGCCTCTCTATAATCCTTCCGAGGCAGTTCGGGTGGAGGATATTGCTTACAATCTCGAGTTTGGCTATCGTTTTTACGATCGAAAGTTCATGGAGGCCGGTGAGCCCGCGCTTATGTGGGAAAGTGAAGCAAAAGAGCGGGTGAGTGGATACTACACGTTGCTTGATTACTTGGAACTGAATCTCCCGCTTATGTTAATGAAGTTTCCCAATCCCGGTAATTTATCGTTTGCCACCTATCAGGTGAAATATTTGAAATACAACTACACCGGTATCGGGTACGATATGAATGATTTGAAAACGGTGGTTTCTGTCGACCCCGGATCACCGGCAGCCTTGGCAGGAATACGTTCCGGCGATGTGGTCGTCAATATCCAAGGACAAGATTTTAATCACACTTCTCGTTCTCTCACGGAAGGGTATCGTCGTTTTCTTGCTGAAACGATGAATCTTCGAGATAGGAGTACCCGCTATACCGATTCGAACGGTTTCAAGGAGTGCATGTTTTGGGACGTGTCGAATTACCGTGCGGTAGCGGATGCAATTTCCAACAACCGTCGGTATCACGCGGCTTTTTCCTACCTTTTTAATTTCAACCAGTATATCGATTGGAATACGCCCGCCGCTATTAATATAGAGGTAGAGCGGGACGGGGCACCGATGAGTTTCGCGGTTATACCTCGTATTACCACGAGTTCTCATATATTGGCTTATTAAAATTTCGGCCTCATAAATTTGCACGCTTTCTATTAAAAATATCAAGGTGAGCCAATTGCCGCTCCCCGTTTGATTTTATGATCCCGATTTCCCTCTTTTTTATTAAAAACTTGATGGAAATATTTGGTTGGTATCGCGGAAAATACCTATCTTTGTAGCCGTTTCGCTCGAAAAATCTATTTATAGCGATATTTAGATTAGCGAGGTGCTAAAAAATCAGTTTTACTGGGACGCAAAAAAGTTTTTTTGAAAAAAGACCACCAAAAGTTTTGGTAGTTAAAAAAAGTCTCTATCTTTGCACCCGCTTTTGGAAGGAACACCGTTTGGTTTTCCCCGGGGCGACAGACTAACAGCGATCTTTAAGATATTTACATACACGTTTTTTATAAGACAAAAAAGAGTACAAGAGCTTG
>JAAYTC010000089.1 GCA_012518155.1 Bacteroidales bacterium
AGGCTTAGCCCGGTACATAAAAAGAAAAACCAGAAGACGGGCGCGGTGAAATCGACCATCGACTCGAAACCGTTTCGTGTGAATGCACCGAAAATAATCAAAGCGGTCGCGATTAAACCTTGCAAGATAAGCGAGTTCACCGGGGCGGATTTAGCTCCATTCCACTTTCCCAAGAAAGCGAGGGGGCGAAAATCTTTTCCCAGCGCGTAGTTGGAACGTGCTCCCGTGAAAATGGTAGTGTTTAAGGATGTCAGTGCGGATAGAGAAACCAATACGCCTATCAATACCACCCCCTTTTCACCCAAGGTGGCCCTCATCATATCAACACCTACCGCGTTGGATGCGGCCATTCCCTCGAGTCCTAGCACCTCCAGGTATGCCATGTTAATAAGGAGGTATATCACGGTAATAATCAATATGCTGAAAATAAGCACAAGTGCCATATTTCTACTTCCGGTTCTTAATTCGGATGATATGTAAGCCGCTTCGTTCCACCCTCCAAAAGTAAGCAGCACGAAGATAAGTGCTAAACTGATAGATGAACTGGACGATAACCCTATTCCCCCGGATGGTTCCATGACCGTTACGGGAGCAGAAGGTTCAATAAAAAGGCCGGCCAATACGATGACCAAGATACCGATAAACTGCAACGAAGTTAAAAATTTCTGCAACCCTGTACCGAACTGTATTCCCAGGACGTTGAACAAGGTGAGTAGAAGCACGATTCCGATGGCATATAAAGCCGAAGAATAGATGCCTAATGGAAGTAACCGGGTCATGTAATCGCCCGCGATAAAGGCCAGTAAGGCGATTGATCCCGTTTGTGTTACCGTGATGCGCGACCAGGCAAATAGGAACGAAAATCGTTTGCCGAATGCAATTTTCAAAAAATGGTAATCTCCTCCGGCATTGGGAAAGGTGGAACTCAGTTCGGAATAACAAAGTGCACCGATAAGAGAAATCACACCTCCTAGCACCCAAGCTCCAAAAAACCACGCTGAATCGGGAGAATTGGCCGCCACCACCGAGGGAGCCCTGAAAATACCAGCCCCGATCACCAAGCCTACGATTAATACCATAGCATCGATGAGCCGTAAGACAGGTTTGGGTGAAGCGTCAGCAGGAGATAAGGAGGTATTGGACGTAGGCGAGATATTTTTTTTCATCTAAAAGATTTTTTCAAGTGTTTATTTTTCGGTTGACCCAGCGGGTGTAACGGGGTGCAACAGTATTGGAAAAAATCAAAGATATAAACAATAAGAGAAAAGCCGCGATACTTTATGTTTTGTTTAACCTTTTTATGAAGGTATCGAGATATTACGGCCTCAATAGTTAAGGACGGAAAACATCGAAAGTTTTATCGTTGTAATAGACAATTATTTGAGCGATTTCTTTAGGCGGCTGTTTAATTGGTTCAAACTCCTTGTTATCTGCAGGTTCTTGGCGATAATCCGGTGAGTTAACACTGCTTCCTTTCGATTTTTCGGGCGTTACGGTAGGTTCCTCGGGTTTCGCACGTCCCTGGCTAAATAAATCGGGCTCCATCGGCGATGGATCTTCATTTTCCTCCTTCTTGTACATATTTCCTTCGCCGGTTAGTAACCATTCCGCGTTTATATAACTCATTTCATTTAAAATTCGAGTCACTACGTCCAGGCTGGGATTGTTCCGCCCGTTCAATATATGCGATATAATAGCCCTATTAATCTCCAACTTATCGGCAAATCTTGCCGGCGTGAGATTTTCTTGATCCATTATCTGTTTAATACGATGCTTCATATGATTATAGATGTATACGATCGGCGTTACAAATGTACACAATGTTATTTACAAATGAAAATCGAATTGAACAACAAATGTTATTTACAAATGTTCCGCACGGTTTAGAAGTGTAACCAAATAGTGAGGTACAAATGGAAACAAACCCTGAATTTAGTTGAAGTTCATGTTTAAATATAATCAATAATTAAATGATATTCAATAAAATAACTCATTAAAACAATCCCAATTTAACGACCTAATCGATGGCCTAGCGATGTTCGGGTCCAAATCAGATGTATTACTTTATATAAATCTATTATATTGCTGATTATTATCAACTTAACCATATAGAATAGGTACTCAATTAAACTGTTAATGCCTAGAATACACAAAAGTAACACCCCATCTATTCATGTATCATTAGGCATCGAAACATATGTTTACAGTAGATCGGTTTACATTTGTGTCAGTGTGTGCTTGATAAAACAACCTGTTATAACTGCTTGCTCGATACATATGTAAATTATTATTGTGGTTACATTTCTACTGCAAGCGGATGAGTAATGTGCAATACAATTATGTTCACGTGACAGGGAGTGAACTGATTGGCCTGTTATATGTTTAAAAAGAAACGAATAATAAAACGGAGTATGATAAAGAGATGGTTCAAGATTTCCCTAATAGTTTTTTTCGTATTTGGCACTGTTTACTGTGCTGAAAATAACAGACAAAAACCGGATAATATGCAAACAGAAAATAATATCAAAACCCTTCACGACTTCAAAGTTCTGGATATACAAGGAAAGGAATATGACCTCTCCTCGCTAAAAGGGAAAAAAATATTGGTCGTGAATGTGGCATCGAAATGCGGACTTACCCCTCAATACGAAGAGTTACAAGCGTTGTATGAAAAATATCGCGATCGCGATTTTCTGGTAATCGGCTTTCCAGCCAATAATTTCAATGAACAGGAGCCCGGCAGCAATGCCGAGATAATGGAGTTTTGCGAGGCCAACTACGGCGTTACTTTTCCAATGATGGCTAAAATAAGCGTGACGGGCGACGACCAAGCTCCCTTGTACACGTGGTTAACGCGCGAATCGGAAAACGGAGTGCTGGACCAAGAGGTTACATGGAATTTTCAGAAGTTTATGATTGATGAAGAAGGAAGATTGGTGGACGTGGTTATGCCCCGTGAAAGCCCCATGAGCGAAAAGATCGTGAATTGGATTTCCGGCGATTAATCTTTTCATAAACCAAGTTGAGCAGCTCGTTAAATCAACGTGCAAGAGGGGCTACGTTTCAGTGCATGATCCGGTATACCAATTCTTTGAGCAGTTCGCCCTGTGTGGCCGAAACATTGTCGACCCCTTTCGAACGGACATCGAAAGTGCGCAAATCAGATATGATTTCCATCACCTTGCGGGCGTTATAATTGCGTATTCCCGCCAGGTAATCCCTCGCGAAGTAAGAGGAACGAATGTTTAACGCGTTCATAATGCTCTGCTCATCCTTACGCGGTAGCCAAAAACATTCCAGCAAGTTGCTGAAGTAATTAAACAGCACTATTACTGTCACTACCATGGGGTGATCTTTGGGGTTCATCCCGAAATGGTTAACAATACGATTAGCAGTGACTACATCTTTATGAATGATCGCTTTTTGCAGCTCGAAATTATTGAAATCCTTGCTGACCCCCACATTTTTTTCTATTAACTCCGAGGTTACGCGGCGGTTTCCATCGTCCAGTGAAATCTCTAATTTCTGTAGTTGGGGGACAAGCTTGCTGATATCATTCCCCACGTAATCCGTAAGCATTTGGGCCGATTTTTGATCGATGCCAATCGCTTTCTCTTTGAACCAGCCGGTTATAAACGATGGAATTTGATTTTCATACAACTTTTTTGATTCGAACAAAACTCCTGCCTTTTCAATGCTTTTCACCCACGCTTTCCGTCCATCCGGCGTTCCATGCTTATAACAGATCACCAGTATGGTGGAAGCCATCGGTTTTTTAGCATAGGTGTCGAGAAGTTCAATTTTAGCAAGCTGTTGCGCCTCTTTTACAACCACGAGTTGATGGTTGGCCATCATGGGAAAACGGCGGGCCGTAGTAATTATCGTGTTCACATCGGCATCCACCCCGTAATAGGTGTGAAGGTTAAAATCTTTTTCTGCATCGGAAAGCACGCTCTCTACGAACAGATCGGTAAGTGAGTCGATAAAATAGGACTCGTTGCCCATCAGCAAGTATATGGGTTCAAATCGACGTTGTTGGATGTCTTTACGGATCGCCTCGTATGTACGTTTAGCAGGTGCAGCCATTGGGTGTAGTTAGAAAAAGCCGTTATTTACCAGTCAAATCGCAAGTGCTTGATTGTAGAGCTTTGGTTTATTAGGGATGAGAGTGATTTTATTCCAATTTTTACATGTTCCTCCACGTAATTTTCCGTCACTTCCTGATCGCTTTTCTCCGTTTTCACTCCACTTGAAATAAGGGGTTGATCGGAAACCAACAACAGGGCCCCTGTAGAAATGCGGTTAGCAAAGCCACATGTAAAAAGAGTGGCCGTCTCCATGTCTACAGCCATGGCACGTACCTGCCTCAAATAGCTTTTGAACTCGTCGTCATATTCCCATACACGGCGATTGGTGGTATAAACCGTGCCGGTCCAGTAATCGCGGTTGAAATCCCGCACGTTGGAAGACACCGCCCTCAATAAGCTGAACGCGGGCAGGGAAGGAACTTCGGGAGGAAAATAGTCGTTGGATGTACCTTCGCCCCTGATTGCAGCAATGGGAAGTATATAATCTCCCAGGCCACTTTTTGCTTTTAATCCCCCGCACTTGCCTAAAAAAAGGACTGCAGAGGGTGACACGGCACTTAACAGATCCATAACCGTGGCCGCGTTAGCACTCCCCATCCCAAAGTTTATGATGGTAATTCCACCGGCAGACGCGTTGGGCATATTGGCGTCGACCCCCACGATGGGTACCTGAAAGTGTTCGGCAAAAATCTCCACGTACTTTTGAAAGTTGGTCAACAGAATGAATTTCGTGAATTCGTTCAATTGACGTTTTGTATATCTGGGTAGCCAATTCTCTACAATTTCCTGTTTTGTTCTCATACTTTCGTCTCCTTCTCGTAAAAATTAGGTAATTTTGCCCCGATCCGTTTAAGTGCCTCTAGGACGGGCATACCGACTTACCTAAGTGAACAAAGATACAATGTACTCGTTAAATTTACCCTCTTTTGAAGCAAAAATCAGAAAAAAAGGCCACGAAGCGCAAATATTTGATCCATTGCGGCGCAAATACTTGGTTCTTACTCCCGAAGAGTGGGTACGGCAACACTTCGTGAATTGGCTGATTGCTGAAAAAAAATATCCTGCCTCCCTGATTGCCAATGAAGCGGGAATAAAACTTAACTCGCTCACCCGTCGTTGCGATACAGTGGTGTATAACCGGCAACTGGAACCGGTAATGATCGTTGAATATAAAGAACCCCGCGTGCCTATCACGCAAGAGGTATTCGATCAAGTAGTTCGGTATAACAGCGTGCTTAAAGTTCCCTACATTGTAGTATCTAACGGGTTAAAACACTATTGCTGCCGGATGGACTACGAAAAGATGAGCTATGACTACCTCACCGAAATTCCCGAATGGGGATTTTGATCAGTAACTTTCGTCCGCTGAAGGGTAATCGGAGGCTTTCACATCGGCCGTGTAACGTTGCACGGCATCGTTAATATCTTCATAGAGGTGGGCGTAACGCCGCAGGAACCGGGGTGAAAACCCTTTATTCAGTCCTAACATATCATGCATCACCAGTACTTGACCGTCTACTTCGGGCCCCGCGCCAATTCCAATCATGGGAATTGAACGCTCGCGGGCAACGATACCGGCCAGCGAGGAGGGTATTTTTTCCAGCACGATCGAAAAGCAACCCGCTTCCTCCAGCAGGCGTGCATCTTCTCTCAATTTGGCAGACTCCTCATCTCCTTTCGCCCGGAGGGCATAAGAACCATACTTGTTAATCGATTGTGGCATCAGCCCCAGGTGCCCCATGATGGGTATGCCGGCACTCAAAATTGCTTTTACCGACTCGATAATTTCTTCTCCACCTTCCAGTTTTAAGGCATCTGCTTCCGTTTCTCGCATGATCCTCACTGCATTGGTTACTGCTTCGGAGGGACTTGAATGGTAGGTGCCAAAGGGCATATCAATCACTACCATTGCTCGTTTTACGCCGTTCATCACCGACCGGCCGTGGTAAATCATCTGGTCTACCGTCATGGGCAACGTGGTACGGTTGCCTACCATCACGTTAGAAGCCGAGTCGCCCACGAGAATGGCATCTATACCCGCCTGGTCAATCACTTGAGCCATCGAGTAATCGTACGCGGTAAGCATCGCGATCTTCTCCCCTTGCTGCTTCATCTCTCTAAATCGATGGGCAGTTACTTTCTTGCCATTGCCCGAGGAGAGGTATCCTTTTTTTTCTTCTGACATCTGAATGTTTATTGATTTTCTTATTGCTACAAAGGTACCCTTTTTAGGGGAAATTTACCAATAACAAAGCCGGAAGCGATGCTTCCGGCTCATGAAATTTATATGTGTGAGCTTCTGAACGGGCTCGTGCTAATTATTAAAAGCGATACCCTAAGGTGATTAACCCGCGAATCGAGTTGTTTTTTAGCGAGTAGGGAGCCGAATCGACGAGTAGATCTCCGCTGCCCGCGCTATATACACGGGGGAAGGCGTACAGATCGTCGTTTTGGGTTTTGTAAACAATCGCGGCATCCAAGTAGAAATTTCGGTTGAACCTATACCCTAATCCCCCGGTAAAATAGTTGGTATCGCCTTCCATTCGAAAGATCGTATTCGATCCGGCAACACCTGCCTCGGCAAGTTCTACGGCATCCGTCTCGTAGGGATTTTGCATCCACGCGTAGCCTAGGCGACCGTACATTTGGGGAGTGAAACGGTATTCCATCCCTAACTTAACGGTGGACGTTGGCTTAAAGTCCTGCTCGATATACTCGTTATCGATGTCGAACCAGTTTTGTGAGTCCGCTGAGTTAGAAGGAACGCCCAACCGCATATTGCTGTAATTTACCATCTCGTAATCCATGCTCACGATAAACCTACTTCCCAACACACCGGCCGCGCTTGCCACTAGCTTGCCGGGGCTTTTCAGATCGTAATGGTTAATAAACCGTTCCGAATAAATTCCTCCCGGTTCATATCCATCGCCAGCGTATGCTTCCAGGTCGTGTACCATTTCAGCATCGTAGGTCATTGTTAACGCGTACCACGTGGGGGTATGGTAAGAGAGGCCAATCCTTAACTCATTAATTGGCCGGTAAATAGCCCCGAACTTGGCACTCACTCCGGCACCGCTGGTTGTTAACCAATTGAAAAGCGTGTAGCCCCCATCGGCAAAATCTTCCAAGTACTCGGAAGTGAGGCTATAAGAAACATCCTTGATCGAGAGCGATAAACCCAGGTTAAGTACCCCATTGAGGGTAGTTCCGACCGTGAAGTCGTAGTTGTTAATATATCCCAGTTCCCGTGTAAATATCTCGTCTTGAATGTTTTCACTCCCGATATTCAGCGGAAGGTAAGCCGGTCCCGTACCATTTTCCGGGTAAATAAGCCCCGAGTTGAAACCAAGTATAGGTAACCACGCTTCCGTTAAGAATGGATCGGGTAAATTATCTCCTCTCATCAAGTTTTGTGGGTCGATACCATGGCTTCGGTTTGCAATAAAGCTCATTAACGAGCTGTTGGTGTTACCCAACGCCAAAACTTCTTTATCGAACGATTTGGTCTGATTGTACGAGAACCCGAAATTAATCAGGGGTACAACACTGTTCCGCAGTGGGAAATATCCCACGAAGCCCAGGTGGTCCATATCGAAACGCGTACGGTTCGCGTTATTGCTCCCCACGGAGGATCTTTCATTCGAAATATTCAGTGTTCCTACTACTTCCGAGCTACGGTATACCGCGATACCGGCCGGATTGATGGTTACGCCGGTCATGTCACCCCCGAGGGCACCGAAGGCACCCCCCATCGACATGGCGCGTGCGGTTCCATAGAGATCCTCCCTACTAAAGCGCAGTGCGTCGATTTCTCCCTGAGCCACGATGAGCGAGGAGAAGAGGAACAAGAAACCAAATATTGTGGTGATTTTTCTCATATCTATTTTTATACGATTTAATTTATATCATTTTTCTGTGGTATGTAAAACCTGTCTCCTCCGGTGCTTTATAATTACCTACGGCTACCACTGCTGGAACGTCCACTGCTACTGCTGGAGCTTCGAGAGCTGCTGCCTCCTATCGATCCGCTCGATGAAGAGCTTCTGCTAGGTGAAGAGTAGGTTGAACTCGAGCTACGAGTTGTGGTACTGCTTCGAGAGGGCGTGGAGTAAGTATTGCTGCTCCGTGTGGGCGTCCTTTCGTAAGTAGAACTGCTTCTCGTGGGAGAGGTAGTGGTACTCCTTTGATAGGTATTCCTCGAAGGAGTGGTTGTGCCTCTATCGTAGGTGGAACTACTTCTTGTTCTCGAGGGTGTGGTGGTGCCGTACCGTCCCGTTTCGGAGCGGGTTGATTGGGTAGCCCTGTTCACCGAACTCGAGCGTGAAGTTGTACCGGTACGATCAATAGCACGTCCGGTTCTGGAATCGTACGCCCTGCCCGAGGTATCGATGATCCGAGTCCTTGGGGCATTGGTTGCTCCCCGTCCGGATATTGCCGTGCGAGTTTGATCGCTTGTCCGCCCGGAAAGTGCCGTGCGGGTACGGGTGCTTGACCTGCCGGATAGAGCGGCCGAAGTAGCGGTTGTTATGTTTGCTGCACTCCTGCGATAGGTGCCGGAGCTGCTTCCCGATCGATTTCTGGGTAGGCTGCTGTAATATCCGTCATGGAAACCATGGTAATAACCTCCACCGTAACCGTAGCCATAGTGCCATGGATCATACCATCCGCCATAATACCATGGCGAATGCCATCGGCTGTAGTACCATGGGCTATGCCAGCCTCCGTAAAACCACGGGTCGTACCATCCACCATAATACCAGGGTGAATGCCACCGGCTGTAGTACCAAGGACTATGCCAACCGTACCATCCACCGTAATACCAGGGGTCGTACCAAGGGTAGTAAGAGCCCCATCCCATGTAGAGATGGCTGTTCCAGCCCCGGTTATTGTATCCTTCGTACACATCGTCGCCCACGTAGACGATCACCTCATCTGCACCGGTAATTTTGATGCTCGATTGGGGATCGTGGAAACGAACGATTCGATCGGTATACTCGTATTCTTGATACGTGTCGCCGTTATCTGAATACGCTTGTTCGTCTTGTAAAATTGTATCGTTACCGCGGCGATTGTACTCGTCAATGTCCCTGCCATTTGCCATTACCTCCATATTGGATGCATCGCCTTGCACGATAACCACTTTTTTCGTTTTCTGTGGATCGTCTTGCTCCTGGCGAACGGTCACCCTTTCATTTTGAGGTTGGGTAGGATCGGCGTATATATCGTCCCACTCCTGAGCGAAACCAGACAAGGGTATAACTGTCAACAAAACCGCGAGTAGTAAGTTTTTAGTTTTCATAGTCTCCCTTTTTTTATATTGTTCGTAAATAATTTTTCTCATCACTTATTTGACTCAATAACCACGCGAAAGTTTAATAGCACACGGGTACAAATATACATATTGATGCGATATAACCCTGCTGATTCTACTAGAAAGATGAAGTTACATGGAAAACGCTGCGTTTTATCGGGTTAAAAAAACCAAATGAGTTCAACGTGTATGAATTTCCATCCCATCGTAGGCCAAATGGATATCTTCGGGTAACTCATTTTCGACCGTGGCATGCAACCCCATCTCGTGACTGATGTGGGTAAAGTACGTTACGCGAGGTTTTACCCTCCTCACGAGCTCCAGCGCCTCTCCCAAGGTTTGATGGGATATGTGTTCGGTTTTACGAAGAGCACTGACGACCAATGTATCGAGGCCCCACAATTTATTTACCTCTGTTTCAGGAATCGTTTTCACATCGGTTAGGTACGCGAACCCTCCCATCCGGTAGCCCAGGATAGGTAATTTATAATGCATCACCCGGATGGGGATAACCTCAAGTGATTCTATATAAAACGACTCTTTTGTGTTGATTGTCTTTGTTTTAATATCAGGTATGCCACCATAATTGTGGGGCGTGAAGCAATACGGCATTCGTTCCCTTAACACCTTTTCCAGCCGCTCCTCCATGTAAAGATCTATCGAGCCAAACCGTGAAAAGGGCCTCAAATCGTCGATGCCGCCCACGTGGTCGTAATGTTCATGCGTGAAGAGGTACCCATCAATTTTCCGGTAAGGAAGATGCATCACCTGTTGCCTGAAATCAGGGGTGCAATCAATCATGATGAGCTTGTTGTCCACCTCCAGGCGCACCGACGACCGCAGTCGCTTATCGCGTCGGTCACTTGAAAGGCATACCTCGCAGCGGCAACCAATTTGCGGCACTCCTGTTGAAGTACCGGTTCCTAAAAAACGTACTTTCATACACCTAATTTTCCCATAAAACCTTTCCATAAAAAAAGCCACCTCTTCACGGGCAGCTTTTTTTAAATCATATCAGTAGAGGGAGATTAAAACTGTCTCTCCAAAATCCAGAGATCGTTGAAAGGCACACCGTACGTTCTCCTGAGGTATTCGGTATCCCCTTTCGCGGAATAGGTTCTATGGATTTCATCTCGTTTCCGCGCCGCTTGATCCCTGTCGTCGTAGCTTGCCACGATTACCCGATACATCCCTTGTTCATTTTGAGCGAGAATCACCGTGTGTCCCTCGTTCTCCATGCGTGCCTTCAGCGACTCGGCGTTCAGTTTCACGCTCAGTGAAGCAATTACCACGTTATACCTTCTCAGTCCGGCCGCATCGGTAGGATATACTGCTTCCACTTTTTCTTTTCTAACAGAGACTTCAACCGGAGGTAAGGCACCGGCATCTTTTACCACGGTGGTAGGCTGCGAGGCAGATTGCTGCATTTCTCTCTCTTTGGCTGCTTCATATACTTGCTTGTACGCGCTTTGCTTGGGCTTGCAGGAAACACCCAATACCAGCAGCGCGGCAAAAACCAATGCAAAATGGAATTGTTTCATGTGGATAAAATTACTTGTAATTATTCAAATATTCAGTTTTAATTTCCTATTGCAAAGATAATAAAGAAGGTGTTGATAGCACGCCCTATCGTGTGAAAATTAATTAAAAGCCCGCGGCATACGGATTGGCCTGGGCGTGATATCTACTATGCCGGTGGTGTCGATATTCCAAATGAAGGCAGTATCTGTATAAGCAGTAGTTGGGTTGGCCACGAGATGCACCTCCCACGAGCCTTTTGGCAACCCGGGAAAAAGAAACATTCCATCTGCATCGGGATAGGTCAGTAATGTATCGGGATCGCGGATAATAGCAACAAACGAAACCGCGTTGATTTCACGCGGCGGGGGGGAAATATAACCTCGAAGCGAACTGCCGTATGCTTCCGGGAATGCACGCACAACCGGGTGAAGGAAATAGTTTCCATTCGACTCGCGTACCGAAAGCGCGGCATTCACGTCGATCACAATGCCCGAAATAATATTGGGTCTTATCGTGATCGGTTCAATAAGGTCGATGACCGCCCCTTCCACGATTTCAGGAGGGAAATGCAACGCATGTGTTTTATCGGTTATTGTTTCGATGCGGCTGTCGTGCCCAAATACCAAGCGGATACTTTGAATCGACTTTCCGGCAGGGAAATACTGTTCGCTCAGTTGCACCTGTCTCCCGTTCAACAGCTTCAACAGATCATACTCTCCCCCGTTGTACTCTAGCTTAATCCACTCACCTTCAGCGTTGGCAGTATCGGTGGCATACACCGATATTTCCTGAATCTGAAGGTAAAGCTCCTTGATGGTCACGTCGGTGGCATCGGTAAGCTTCACGCGTAGCCGCCCCGCGTTCACGCTGGGGTCGTTATCGTCACAGGCAGGCAACAACGTGAAAATTAGGACTGCTAAGAGTATGAAGCCGCGCTGAAAGTTTTTATATTGCATAGTGCTCAAATCATGTTTTTGTAATGTGCAAAGGTAGGGTAATTCCGGAAAGAGAGCGGTAGTCAAATCATTAATTTTACTGAATGCTGCTTAAACAAAAATCGGTCCAAACTGTTAATTACAATAAGTCTCGAAGGCAAAAAATCAATAAAATGAAAATCAGAACAACACTACTTTTTATCACGCTCTTTTCGTGTGTGCTTTTATGTGGCACGGCGTGTAATCGGTTGGGAAGGCACAATCAGGGACAAGCATCCGGACCTTCCTCCACGAACGAAACAAAAGAGCCCGATGCCATGGAGTTGCACGACAAACTGATGAGTTCTTTCGCGGATGACTGGATGGAACGGGAGTCCGATCCAAACATTTACCCGTCTTATTACGGGGGAGCGTTTATCGATAATGATGGCACCTTCGTTATCGCCGTTACCGGAAATAAAGAGGCAAATTATCAGCACCTTATCGAAATACTTGGCACTGATAATTTTCAGGTGGAAACGGTACAATATTCCTACCGCCAGATGATGCAAGTGATGGATCGAATTGATTCATTTCTGTTCGATGCTTCCATTCCCGAGGATCATCCGGTGATGGCCCGGTTTGCCGGGGCGTACCCCGATGTGATGGACAATCGCGTGAAGGTAATGCTGACAACCGTTGATAATACAGCAATCAATTCTTTTAAACGAGATATATCGGATTCTCCCCTCGTGGTATTTGAACAGGGAGAAATTCCCGAATTATTTTAACCGATCAAGATCCCGAGCGCACCTTGGTTCTCTATTCGCTAGCCCCCTGTAACGAAGCTACCAAGTTCCGATCACCATACGCGTTATCGACCCTTGCCACGTTTACCCAGAACTTGTTTTCCGACACGTAGGGCAACGGGTATGCAGCTTTGCTACGCGGATAAGCGTGCGTCCATTCGTCTGCCACCACCTCGTACTCGGGATGCGGCGCGTTAACCAGCACGTTATCTTCCCGGGTGTATTCTCCCCTTGAAATTTCTATGATCTCTTCATGTATTTGGTTCATAACCTCCACGAAGCGATCCAGTTCGGCGAGGCTTTCGCTCTCGGTGGGCTCCACCATCAAGGTGCCCTGCACGGGAAAAGAAAGCGTGGGCGCGTGGTACCCGTAGTCGATCAGTCGCTTGGCGATATCCGTTTCGGTAATGCCAGACACTTCTTTCAGTCCCCGGCAGTCGAGAATAAGCTCGTGCCCCACTCGTCCGCTCGTACCTCGGTAGAGGATCCCGTAAGAATCATCCAATTTCTCGGCCAAGTAGTTCGCGCTAAGGATGGCTGCTTCAGTGGCCTCTTTGAGTCCATCGGCACCCATCATTCGGATATAGCCATAAGTAATGGCAAGTACTCCCGCGCTCCCGTAAGGTGCTGCTGAGACCGTGTTCTTCTCGCTTGGCAGCATAACCGGGTGTCCGGGCAAGAAGGGTGCCAAGTGTTCAGCCACGCAAATGGGGCCAACCCCCGGGCCTCCACCCCCGTGAGGGATAGCGAAAGTTTTGTGCAGGTTCAAATGGCACACATCGGCACCGATTGTTCCGGGGTGAGTATATCCCACTTGCGCGTTCATGTTCGCGCCATCCATGTAAACTTGTCCCCCCGCTTCATGTATCAGTCTACACATCTCTTTTATCTCTGCTTCGAAGATACCGTGTGTGGAGGGATAGGTGATCATGAAAGCCGCCAAGTCGCTCTCGTGCTTGGCAATCTTTTGGCGCAGGTCGTCCATATCCACGTTACCTTTGGCGTCACTTGCCACGGTAACCGGCTTAAATCCCGCTTGCACGGCACTGGCCGGGTTGGTGCCGTGTGCTGACGCGGGGATGAGTACCACTTTGCGATCTCCCTTTCCAATGCTTTCGAGATAACTGGCGATGGTGATCAGACCGGCATATTCCCCCGCGGCTCCCGAGTTTGGTTGTAAGCTCGTGGCCGCGAACCCCGTAATTACGGCCAACATGTCCTCCAGTTCATCAATCATTTGGCGATAGCCGGATGCCTGCTCCGACGGCACGAAGGGATGTATTTTTTGCAACGCGGGAAGTCCCAATGGCAATAGTTCCGATGCCGCGTTTAGCTTCATGGTGCACGAACCAAGCGAGATCATGGAGTGAGCCAGCGAGATATCCTTTCGTTCCAGCCGCTTGATGTAGCGCATCAATTCGGTTTCGGTATGATAACGATTAAAAGTGGGGTGCACGAGGAACTTCGATTTTCGAAGTTGATGTTCTTTCACCGTCACTTTTACCGGTAGCTGTTCGAACGCGCACACCTTGGAGCTACCCACTGCCATTGCAAAAACAGCAAGCAGTTCTTGTGCACGTTTACCGTCGGTGGTTTCGTCGATACTTATGCCCACCTCGCCGCTTTCGAAATAGCGAAGGTTGATTTTTCTCATCTCCGCGTTCTCGCGAATATCTTGTACCGAAACTCCCTCAGGGAGAGTTACTTTTAATGTGTCGAAAAAGCTTTTGTTCAACTGCTTATACCCCATCTCAAGAAGCTCGTCGTTCAGGTGCGACGCGATCGAGTGAATGCGATGAGCAATTTTTCTCAATCCTTCCGGGCCATGGTACACCGCGTAAAAAGAGGCCATAGTGGCCAACAATGCTTGCGCCGTACAGATGTTCGAGGTGGCCTTTTCGCGCTTTATATGCTGCTCTCGTGTTTGTAAAGCCATCCGGAGTGCCTCCTTGCCGTATTTATCTTTGGAGATACCGATAATTCGGCCCGGGACAAATCGTTTGTACTCATCCCTCGTGGCAAAAAACGCGGCAGAGGGTCCCCCGTAGAACATGGGAACGCCAAACCGTTGACTGCTGCCGAAGGCGATATCTGCTCCCCACTCGCCCGGGGGTGTCAACAATGTAAGTGCCATCAGGTCGGTAGCCACGGCCACCTTGCATCCGGCATTTTTTGCTTTTTGCACGAAATCACGATAATCCTTTACACTCCCGTTGTTATTTGGATACTGCAAGATAGCACCAAACACGGGCTGTTCAAAATCGAACTCCTTGTAATTACCGATTACCACATCAATTCCTACCCGTTCCATCCGTCCCTGTAGCACGGCCAGTGTTTGCGGAAATACCTGTCGATCCACGAAAAGTGTTTCCACGTTCTCCTTTACTTGAGCACGGTCGCGCAGCCCATACATCATGGTGGCTGCTTCTGCCGCGGCGGTGGACTCATCCAACAACGAGCTATTACTCAATGACAACCCCGTGAGTTCACTTACTACAGTCTGAAAATTGAGCAGTGCCTCGAGCCTTCCTTGCGAAATTTCTGCCTGATAGGGGGTGTAGGAGGTGTACCAAACCGGGTTTTCGAACACGTTACGGTAAATGGCGGCGGGCGTAATGGTATCGTACCAGCCCATACCGATGTATGACGCGTATACCTGGTTTTGTGCTGCCATAGCGGCGATCTCTTCGGCGTAATCTTGTTCCGTGAGCACTTTTGGTAGCGACAAAGGCTCTTTCAGGCGAATATCGGAAGGTATTGTTTCGTTGATTAGCTCATCGATGGTTGATAGTCCGATCGATTCGAGCATCTTTTTCTTATCGGCTTCGTTAATACCGATATGTCTATTTTTAAACTGTTCTATTTTCATTGTCAAAATGATTATCTGATCTGCCCCACGAAGGGGTTATTCTTTTTTTCGTACCCGAGCGTGGTCGATGGCCCATGTCCCGAGTAAACGATCGTTTCATCGGGGAGGATGAATAGTTTTTCTCGAATACCGTTCACCAAGTCGTCGAAACTGCCCCCGTATAGGTCGGTACGTCCAATGCTTGAGTGAAAAAGCACATCGCCCCCAAAAAGGGATCCATTCGACGCGCTATAAAAAACGATGCTGCCCGGTGAATGTCCCGGGATATGAAACACCTTGAGCGACTGGTTACCAAACTCCACCGTGTCGCCCTCCTCGAGAAACACCCCGATTTCCGGTTTTAAGCCCGCGTCGACGGGAGGCAAACCAAACTGTTGCAGTTGCCTGGGGAGGTCTTCCAGGAGATACACGTCGCCCCGGTGACACGACAATGGAGTGCCGAAGCGCGACGATAGCAGGTTAACACCAAAGAGGTGGTCGAAGTGGAGATGCGTGTTTAACAGATGTTTTACTGCAAGGCCACGCTCATCGATATATTGGAGCAACTCCTCCTTCTCTTCGGTATAAAAGCAAGCCGCATCAATTACCACACACTCTTTGGTTTCATCGTGCAGCACATAGGTATTTACACCTAGCGGATTAAATTCAAATGTTTTAACTCTCATTGGAATGGAATAATTACAATTTCAATCGCACCTTACTTTACAAAAATAGCAATTTCTTTTCAATTAACTCAACGGTACGTAAACCAGCTTTTTCGTTTGGAAGAACGATTCTTGAAAATAGCCACTCAATTCGGTGATTTCCACGATTTTCTGGAAGGGTGCAATCTCTTGAGCCAGGTCTCCCCCTTTAAGGCAGAGCAGTCCATTTGGGAGCGCGTTAATCTGCTCATTGGAAATATTTTTCCGTGTATCTCTAACCAGTTCGGGGAGTTGCATTACGGCACGGCTGACTATAAAGTGAAACTTGCGCTTCTCGTCCTGCACGCGCGCGTGAATCAATTCCACGTTGGCCAAGCCAATTTCCTTTGCAACCGCGTCGGCTACCCCAATTTTTTTTCGTATGCTATCCAACAAAAGAAATTTCACGTCCGGGAAAAAAATCGCGAGCGGGATTCCGGGGAATCCTCCCCCCGTCCCCACGTCCATCACGCGGGTTCCCGGCGTAAATCGTATATACTTGGCTATTGCCAATGAGTGAAGCACGTGGTGGAGGTAGAGATTTTCGATATCTTTTCGTGAAATCACGTTGATGCGCGCGTTCCAATGCATGTATAGGTCATACAATGCTTCAAACTGTTTTTTTTGGTGTACGGTAAGTTCCGGAAAATAGGTCGCTATCTCTTTCACTATAAATTAGCCAATTTAGCCGCGGGGGTGTGTTCCCTCAACAGGGAACGAATGGCGGTATAGGGAATAAATACTTTCGGGGCGTCCAGCTGATAAGCCGAGTACTCCCCTTTATTATAGGTATAGATGATGCCCTCATCGGTGAGGAGGAAGTTTTTATTGGGGACGATCTCCGGGATCCCGAAAAAGCCAAAGTCTTCCAACTCCTCGACGGTTTTCACGTTGTTTTGCTCCAGTAGCGACGTGATGATCAGATTCTGTAGTGCTTGGTCGTACCCCGCGTTAAACAGTTCATTCTCGGTTACCTGTTGCCCGCTATTCACGTCGATCACGTAATTCTGAAAAGAAACATAGGAGCTGGCCCCCCCTTTGTTATTGGATTGTACTACCTGAAAAGAGATAATTCCGTATCGATTAAAAACAATACTGTTTGAAAGCGTCTCGTAGTAGGAGTAAAAACGCTCGTTCACGTTATGCTCGCTGTCTGACAAATCGATACCGGGTATGAGCGCGTTTAGCTCTATCATATCGCTGACCGCGTCTTGATAGGTTTCCGCGTCGTACTTGTAGTTCTCAATGTAATTTTGCGCGTAAGCCTCCACTGCCTCTTCGGGGGATAACGTGTTATAAGCTGCTCCCAGCATATTCTGCACGAAAAACAGCTGTAGCGTGTCTACGCTTACGCCGGTGCTCGTCACCGGGTAGATAAACTCTACCTGTATATCGCAGTAGGGATTCGCGGTATCACCCTCGAGATGGCTCCGTTTCGATACCCTTATAGTATCAAGGCCGGCACTCTCCTTGGCTGCGTCATTGCGGATCCCTCTGTTTTCACAGGAAGCACCACAAAGTAGTAGAGCGACAAAGAGTAGGAAGCCTGTGCATAATTTTGGTCTCTTCATAGAGGAAAAATTAGTTATGATGATACAAAATTACACTTTTTATCGGAATTTCACAGGATCGGTGGAAATATCTACTTGCAAAGAGGATGAATCTTATGCAGATCGCATCCTCTTCGTGCAGTTAATACCCCAATGAGTTTCGCCAATTAGTAGGCGTGTCCATCCGATTCTAGGTCGCTGGTGCTTAATTTTTTCTTCTCCAACGCACCCCACGCGTATATAATATAACCAGCTACAACGGGTATTAGGAGTGAAACGCCCGCCA
>JAAYTC010000016.1 GCA_012518155.1 Bacteroidales bacterium
AGGGCGAGCCGTACGGCATACCGAAAACGGGGGTGTTTGCGGGTAAGTATGCTCTTGAGGCCGTTGTTCACGGGGCGGCGGGTATGGAACACGGTGACATCAATTTGTTCCACCGTCTTCTCTTCTTCGCGTAGGTTCTCCTCTAAGCCCGAGAGGTTCCGCATGAGGAGCGACAACGTCTGGTAATGCGGCTCACCCTTTTCAGCCTCAAGCATAGTACGAGTTGCCGAGACGGTCCATTCCAACGAAAGAGGATGTTTGTAAGGCTGTTCGGTCAACAGCGAGTCGGCATAGAGCTGCATCGCCTCGGCAATCTCGCGCATGAGTAGCCCGAACCCTTCCAGCAGTTCGGTGTTCTTTACCTGCCGGGTGAGCAGGTCGTACTGCTCGTGGCTGGACATGGCTCGTTCCTGCATGGCTTGCAGCAGGAACCATTTGCGGTAGTAATGTTCCACCATGAGACGGGCCTCGTCGTTGCTCTCGGCCGAGTAGCTATAAAGCCCCTGCTTGCACAACTCGATCTGCTGCGCCAAGCTTATATTTTTTTGAGCCAGTTGGTTTCGAATCGGCATTTGCGCGTGCTGCTTGCTCGGGAAAAGGCCCGACTTGAGGTCGATATACTCTGCCAGGTAGTGGAACCCGCGTGCCAGTCGCTCTTGCAATAACCGGTAGGGTTTATGAAACAACAAGAGGATGGAAATCAGCGAATAACAAAAAGCACCGATGGTGTAGAGGATGGGTTGATGGAACCACCCAGGGCTATTTTCGGCACCCAGCATGGTGTAGACGATAATGAGCAACGAGCCGAAGGTAACGCCCTGGAGCCGCGAATTACGGCTGCCGAGGACAACCAGCGAAAAGGCCAACAGGGCCAGCACCCCCGCGAAAATAGCCGGGTACGGAAGCGTCAACATCACGATGCTGCTGACCGCGAAGAAAAGGAACAGCGCGATGCCGGCCGATTTAACCCGTCCCCACGGGTGCACATCGGTCTCCCCCAATGCCATTGCTACCACACCCAGTGCCATGGTGGTACCGATGAAGGAGTTCTTGAAGATCAACTCGGCCGGGATAATCAAGAAAGCGATCGAAACCATTACCTTTAGAGCCCACAAGTGGTTGGGGCTCTTCCAGAACACGTTAATCCAGAAGTCGTTTATCGCTCGTTTTATTGATTCAATCCTTTCTCGCATTTTTTTATCGTTCTAATTTCTAATTTTCGTGCAATTTTTCAGTTTCCGTCGCAATCAAGACCTCCACCGCGATGAACAGGAATAGCACAGGGACCTGACGTAACAGGAGACGGCCTTATCGCGTGGCACGGTGGAGGACGATCCTACAGGGTGACGTCCACCCTGAAAGTACCCAGTATCGCATCGGGATGGTCACGGTAAGTAAACCGGTGCACGTATTCCACCCGCAGCAGACCCAGTATATTGGTAATCCCGACCGCTCCTTCCATGTAAGGCACCTTATCGTACAGATGGGATACCGGAGGGAAAGCATACGTCCCTTCGTGCACGTCGGGCAGGTTCTTATCGCTCAACCTCCCGTAGGCTCCTCGCAGTGAAATAAGCTCTCTGAATCCCAGTCGATTTAACAGGTTGACCCTCGAAAGCAGCAGTTCGTCCCCCACGAACGTCATCCGCAGCGTGGCTTGTTCGTCGGCCACGAACTCGAGCGAACGGCCCAGGAAGAACGCGTTGTTCTCGATATGATGACGATACCGCTGATTAGGGTACACCAACAGGGGGAAAGGTACGCTGTTCCAAACCTTCATCGCCTCTCCCACCACGTCGAGGCGTCCGGCATGGCCGAGCAAGAAGCGTTTCTGTGCAGAGAACTCCGTCCGGTGGTACGGCACCTCGCCCCCCAGGAAGTCATCCATCCCGATGGAATGGGAAAGAAAGAAGACGGGACTCGTCGCCTCTAAAGGGATTCGCTTCCTTTTGCGTTGATCGTAGGCCTCGCGTACCGCGTACCGTAGTTGCACTCCGACTTCGGCGGTATGTAACGCTTCTTCCCGCATCAACACGTCGCCCACCTGCCTATCAAAGACCAGTTCCCCTTGGGGTTGAAACCGCGATCGTCGTAGCCAGAAAGTGTGCGCCAACCCGTTTTTAAATTCCCGTTCGTAATTGAGCTCCCCGTAGTTGCGGTAGGTCGCCTCGTTGAGCGACCGGCGGTAGGTGATAAGCAGCAGGTCGTTGGGCGACCGGGGATGTATCTCTCCCGGCGAAAAGAGGTCGTTCTCGTACACCAGCCGTAGGTTATTTTTGGGGAATTCCTCCTCGTGATACGCCTTGGGTGTGAAGGAATAGATCGCCTCTCCCCGGTATTTAAAACGCTCGTCTTTGAACCCGTACGCCAAGTATCCTTTCACGAAAAAATGGGGACTTAACCGTGAATTGGAAGCGATACCGGCCCGTAGCCGCACCCCCTCGATGGGGTTGTAGGTAGGGAAGGTCTGAATACGACCGAAATCGAACCGGTTGGTAGCGGGATTACCCAGCGGTATCCAGTCGCCCGTCACAAAGTTGACCGCCCGTGAAAGAAACCCGGCGAACCCGCCCGTCTCCCCGGCGAGGCTATCCTGCAGTGCACGCGAATTCGCTTCAAACTCGTCGGGTTGCAAAGCGATGTGCAAGGAGCCCGCGTCTCGATGGTTCACGTCGAGGTACAACAGCCTGTACCCCTGCCGGGCGACCACCAGTTGTTTATCTATCAACGAATCAGGAAGTGTGATCGAAAATTGGCCCGTGTTATCGGCCACCGTTCCCACGGAAGTACCCTGCAGGTAAAGTGCCGCGTACGGAACCGGCGTGCGGTGCTTCGCATCCGTCACCACCCCCCTGATGAACACATCTTGTGCCAATATAGAGCAGCTAACAGACAAGCACACCAACGTTAGCAAACAGAGGACAACCGTTTTCTTCACTTTTGTTATATTAGGATTAATCAACTCATCATCACATCAATTATAGCTTCCGGTACCGGACCCGCTTGGGCTCCACGTTGCCCAGCCGCATCTTCTTATTCTCCTCGTACTCGCTATAGGAGCCCTCGAAGTAGAACACCTCCGAGTTGCCCTCGAACGCCAGAATATGGGTACAGACACGGTCCAGGAACCAGCGGTCGTGCGAAATCACCACGGCACACCCGGCGAAGTTCTCCAATCCCTCCTCCAGCGCACGAAGCGTGTTCACGTCGATATCGTTGGTCGGCTCGTCCAGCAGCAACACGTTGGCTCCCGCCTTGAGCGTCAGTGCCAAGTGGAGGCGATTACGCTCCCCGCCCGACAGCACGCCGCACAGTTTCTCTTGGTCAGCTCCCGAGAAGTTAAAACGAGAAAGGTACGCACGCGCGTTGATCTCCTTACCGCCCACCTTCACGAACTCCGAGCCCCCGGACACCACTTGGTAAACCGTTTTATCCGGGTCGATAGCCGTGTGCGCCTGGTCCACGTAGGCAGTCACCACAGTCTCTCCCACTTCGAACGTGCCCGCGTCGGCTTGCTCCATTCCTTGAATTAGCCGAAAGAGCGTGGTCTTTCCCGCCCCATTGGGACCGATCACCCCCACGATGCCATTCGGCGGCAACATAAAGTTCAGGTCGTCGTACAACAACTTATCGCCGTACGCCTTCTTCACGTTGATCGCCTCGATCACCTTGTTGCCCAGCCGTGGTCCGTTCGGAATAAATATCTCCAGCTTCTCCTCCCGCTCCTTCTGATCCTGGTTCAACAGTTTCTCGTAGGAATTGAGCCGTGCTTTCCCTTTCGCCTGACGAGCCTTAGGGGCCAGGTTAATCCACTCCAACTCCCGCTCCAGCGTCTTACGCCGCTTGCTGGCCTGCTTCTCCTCTTGTTCCATCCGCTTGGTCTTCTGTTCCAGCCAC
>JAAYTC010000090.1 GCA_012518155.1 Bacteroidales bacterium
AATCCGTAGAGCCTGAATTTTTCTCTCGTCAGATAATTATAGGTTCCCTCCGCGGCAAAGGTCAAATACCTTGTAGAATACTCACCCGAGGATGTTCCACTCCGAACCGCGTCGGCAGTAGTCTGCAAGATGGAAACCGTGGCTCCAACCGACATTCGCTCCGTGGGGTAATAGGCATAACCGGCCCTGAATTCACCCATCGATCGCTTGTTCTCTAAGTCGGAATCCCCACCTGCCAAGCCGGTTATCATATCTTTTGCCACCGTGAAAAACAGGTCGGCTATATGGTTGGAGGAGGGGGCACCAAACCCCACGCTCACTTGATGTTGTTGGGCATGGGCATAAGAAAAGGTGCCCATTAGCAGCATCGCCGCGAACAAGATTTTCTTCATAGCTGTGATCTTTAATGAATAAATATAACTACCCGCGCACTTTTTAACTAAGTTTGGCAGTGCACATCTCTCTGAACGGTCACAGGCCTATATTGTTCATTAAGTTACCAAGGTTAAACATTTTAACAAAAACAGCTGCAGGGCTTCAATGAATGGTCACATCTTTAAACATAAACTGGTTATCGCTAACTCTCAATGGCCTACCACTGGAAGTGGTTATATTTTTTAAAATCACTTCCTTGGTTACAATATAGGGATACTTCTCCACATGGGTGTCGTCTGTCCTTTCTCGGTTGAAATTTGAGAAGATAGCGGCTCCCTCGTATTGAGCAGGGTGATCTGTATCCTCTATTCGAAGGCCATCTATCGTGATTCGTGCCGGCATATGGCATCTGTATCCAAAATCGTGTTGACCGGAATTGTACCCGCCTATTAAACTTACATTGCCACTCGCGATGCCAGTCGGGACAAAAACACAATCACGGATCACGAATTCACCTTGCCATGTACTCCCGTAATCGGAACGCAGGTTAATAAATGTTCTACTGGTAACGGTGCTGTTCTCCACGATAAACAGGCCGGAACCTATCGCGTTTATCCCTTGATGTCCCAGCGTAGAATTACGTATGGTCGCGTTCGCCACCCCCATATGGGCATCGAAACGAGAAAAAGTGCAATTATCATACACCAGGTTTTTACAGTAATTGGAACCCATGATGCCCCAGTAAGCACGATCATGAATATCGTTCGTTTGTCGACAGTTTTCAAACGTGATATTCAGTGCTCGATTCACCGAAATATCATAGCTCCCCATGGAGACCGGTACCCCGGCAGAGCCGATGGTCTGGTACATTTTCCTACCCGTGAGAAGCGTGTTCTTTACCGTTATATTCGCACTGTTGCTGATATTGATAAATCCACCGTACGGTGCTCCGGTCTCTCCTTCACCGGCAACGTGGTGCTCCAGTCCATCAATAACAACGTTCGAGCGTCGAATGGCTATACCTCGACTATAATAGGTGTATCTTGATTCCGCCTGATTAGCGATGGTAGTAAAGTGCCCCCCGGTAATGGTAAGCGGTATTTCATCGATGGGAAGAAAAGTAATCTCCGTGATCCGGTCAAAATCCCATATGATGGGCGTATTCTTGTCTATCTCTCCTTTTTTATTTACAACAAAAATATCGGTTTGATGAGATCCTTTATTCTGATTGGGCCCGTAACGTATATAGCGGCGGACATTGGAATCGATAACGGTTATTAAACCGGCTCCCGGCAGAGTCGCGTCGATCTTCTTTTGCCCTTTTCGTAGCGTGGTAACCCCTTCGAGCGAGGCGGACTGTAGCGTTGAATTTACAGAAAAGACGGGGGCATTCCGATTTTCAACCTCTCTATCATCAATAATAAAAGCGGCATTGCCGAAATCGGTATTCGTTTGGATATCTACCGGGCGATCTTTCCCCCCGATATAATAGACGGCATCTCGGTCGGCCTTCACGGTTAGCCCGTGCTCGTTGGCAAAAGCGTGGGTAGCAGCTATGGCATCGATATCATCGGTTTTCCCATCCCCTTTTGCCTCAAAATCGCTATAACTGACCCATCCCCGGGAAGTAAAGTCAGAGACTCCCGGACGATCAATCTTACCATGCACGTACGTGTTTGCGTCCGCGCATATACTCGTATTATTGAAAAGAAAAAATATAAAAAGAAAAAGAGAAGAGAATGTTCTCATAATAATCTTGCTTCGGTTTAAAAAAATGATGAAGTTTTCATTTGTCTCTTTCGAATGCATCAGAAGCACTTGCAGCGTGGTAGCATTAAACTGGTAAGATAAGCAAAGCCCCCGCACCAGCCTCGATTGATTCGATTACTTGGTAGCATTAAACTGATAAGGTAAGCAAAAGGCCGACCCAGAGAGTCGGCCTTTTTATTTACAATAACTCTTACTGATTACAAGTTAGGATTCACGCTATTCCACTGATCAACGGAAGGTATAATACCCATCTCGATCACTTCGTCGCGAAGTTTTACCAAGTGGCCGTAGCTCTGTTTCAACTCGGCAATTTCCTCGTCGGTTCCCTTGAGTTCACCGTACGATGCCCCGTTCTTGTCGAGCGTGGTCTCCATCGCCATCATGATGTGCTCGAATCCTTGGCTGTTCACGTAGCAGCCGGAAGGCCAGCGGAACGCGTCGCCACCCATCGCGGCACGAATCATCTCCACTGAAGTATAAGACGGGCTCTGGAATGAAGAGCGGCCGCGTAATTTGATGATATTGGCACCTCCCTTGGTTACACGCGCTTTTAGGTCGGCCCACGCCTCGTTGGTCAGCTTGTCAGTTCCGATCAGGTCGGTCAGCAGGGTGCCATCCACTTTAGCAGTAGAAGCAAAAACAGCCATCTGCTCACCGTGTCCGCCATACGTGCGGGCACCGGTCACCTTGCTTTGTTCAACCCCGAAATGTTTTGCCAGTTCACTTTGCAAGCGGGTGCTGTCAAGGGCAGCCAAAGTGGTTACCTGGGAAGGTTTCAACCCGGAGTAAATCAGCGCTACCAGGCCGGTGATATCAGCCGGGTTAAAAATAACGGTGAGATGCTGCAAGTCGGGGCAGTAAGATTTTATATCTTTCCCCAGCTGGGCAGCGATCTCGGCGTTGCCCTTCAGCAGGTCTTCGCGCGTCATGCCATCCTTGCGGGGTGCCCCCCCGGAAGAGATCATGTATTTGGAACCGGTGAAAGCCTCTTTCACATCAGTGGAGTATGTGAAGTTTACTCCCTCGAAACCGCAGTGACGCATCTCTTCCACCACTCCTTCAAGACCCAATGCAAATGGGTCGTAAAGACAAATATTGGGTGTCAAACGCATCATGGCAGCGGTTTGAGCCATGTTGGAACCGATCATACCGGCAGCTCCTACAATAGTTAATTTCTCGTTCGTTAAAAAACTCATAGTTGGATGTTATTTTGAATTAATTGACTCCTAATTTGAGGCATCAAATATACAAAATCTAATCGGAAACCTCCGTAGGTCGATTGATAATAATCACTAAAAGAAACCAATTACAACAGGCTCCAGGAGACGGTAAGGCCGGCCATCACGATCGCGACCATGCTCATCAGCTTGATCAGGATATTCAGCGACGGGCCGGAGGTATCTTTAAACGGATCACCCACGGTGTCGCCCACCACGGTGGCCTTGTGCGCCTCGCTCCCTTTACCTCCCAAATGTCCTTCCTCCACGTATTTTTTCGCGTTGTCCCAAGCGCCCCCGGAATTAGCCATGAAGATCGCCAGCACGAAACCGGATCCTAAGCCACCCGCCAACAGCCCCATCACGCCAGCCACGCCCAACAGCAGCCCCGTGACCACCGGCGCGATGATCGCAAAGAGCGACGGCAATAACATCTCTCGTTGCGCGCCCTTGGTGGAAATCTCCACGCAACGGGCGTAATCGGGCGTCTCCTCGCCGGTAAGGATTCCCTTTATCTCTCGGAATTGGCGGCGCACCTCGTCTACCATCTTCTGCGCGGCCCTACCCACGGCGTTCATGGTGAGGCCGCAGAACAGGAACGCCATCATCGACCCGAGGAAGATGCCGGCCAATACCTTTGGGTTCATGAGCGTCACCTGAAAATAATCCATGAAGTCCACGAAACTGGCTTTCGCCACCTCTACCGTTTCCCCGTTAGCCAACTCCAACAGGTCATCTCCCAGGCGCAGCATCCCGATCCGTATCTCTTCCATGTAGGACGCGAGCAACGCCAATCCGGTAAGCGCTGCCGAGCCAATGGCAAAACCCTTTCCGGTGGCGGCGGTGGTATTACCCAACGCGTCCAGCGCGTCGGTGCGCTTTCGCACTTCCGGCTCCAAACCACTCATCTCCGCGTTCCCCCCGGCATTATCGGCAATGGGGCCGTACGCGTCGGTCGCCAGGGTGATGCCCAGCGTGGAGAGCATTCCCACCGCGGCGATGGCGATGCCATACAATCCCATGCTAAGGTTCCCCGCCGAGACCATATTCTGCACATCGAAGCGTATCGCGGAAAGGTAGGAGATCACGATGGCCAGCACGATGGTCAGCACCGGGATTGCCGTTGATATAAAGCCGGTCCCCATCCCGGAGATGATTACCGTGGCAGGCCCGGTTTGCGCGCTCGCGGCAATATTTTTGGTGGGTTTATAAGAGTGTGACGTGAAATATTCAGTGGCTTGGCCGATGATGATTCCTGCAAGCAGGCCGGCAATCACCGAGAAGGACAACCCCAGCCAGTTATTAAAGCCCAGCAAGTACAGGATGCCGAACGTGGAACCGGCGATCAGGATCGCGCTCACGTTTACCCCGCGGTTCAGCGAGTCCATCAGTTGCTTCACCGACGCGTTCTCTTTGGTGCGCACCAAGAAGATGCCCAGGATAGAGAGGAACACACCGACGGCGGCAATGATCATGGGTGCGAAGACGGCATTCCGCTGCATCTCCGGATTCAGGATAAAAGCTGCCGCGCCCAGGGCAGCCGTGGACAGGATAGAGCCGCAATAGGATTCGTAGAGATCGGCTCCCATCCCCGCCACGTCACCCACGTTATCGCCCACGTTATCGGCAATGGTAGCGGGGTTGCGCGGATCGTCCTCCGGAATTCCTGCTTCTACTTTTCCCACCAAGTCGGCACCCACGTCGGCTGCCTTGGTGTAAATACCTCCCCCAACACGTGCAAACAATGCCTGCGTGGAAGCTCCCATACCAAACGTCAACATGGTGGTAGTGATCATCACCAATTTATGCCCCGCGTCCGCGTCCTCCACGAAATAGTCAAGCACGAGGTACCAGGCAGAGATATCGAGCAGGGCCAGCCCCACAACCACGAGTCCCATCACAGCCCCCGACCGAAAAGCAATTTGAAGGCCACTATTTAGGGATCGGCGTACAGCATTAGCCGTTCGAGCGGACGCGTAAGTAGCCGTTTTCATCCCAAAGAAACCAGCCAACGCGGAGAAAAAGCCACCCGTTAGAAAAGCAAAAGGAACCCAATTGTTTTGAAGACCGAAATAAGCCATGCCAGCAAAAAGAAACGCGAGGATAACAAACACCACGACTACTACTTTGTATTGCTGTTTAAGGTACGACATAGCCCCATCACGAACATATTGAGCAATGGTTTTCATTTTTTCGGTGCCCTCGCTCTCTTTCATCATTTTTTTAAAGAAGTAATACGCGAAGATTAATGCTACAATCGAAGCAGCAGGTACAAGGTAGAAGTAATTCATATCAATTCATTTTTTTGTTATTAGATTATTACAGATGTCGAATATATCGAATTCTACAAAGATATTAAAAAAAACAAAAAACAAACAACAATTCATACAATCATATTATCGCAAGGGGATAACTTTTTGATTCCTCAAAATATTTTGTAAGTTTGTAATCTTATAGCAAAAAATTTAATTATTGCATCCATCACCCATCGAAAAAAACGCGATCCACGAGATTAACAATAGGGGACACGCTACTTTTGTTTTGATTTAATACACTCGCTATGGTAAAAAATTTCTTTTTAAAGAACGAAAAGAGTCCAAAAAATATTCAGATCAAGAAAGATATCATTAATCATTTTATCTCCACGGGCAATGATACGATCGCCGAGTTATCCAGAGAGCTTGATTTAAGTGTCCCCACGGTCACTAAGTTTATAACAGAGCTGAAGGAACAGG
>JAAYTC010000091.1 GCA_012518155.1 Bacteroidales bacterium
AAATCATAACCGGGTAATAACCCTTGCAGTAACGCGTCGGCCACGATGTGGGCCAGGTAACCGCATCCAACTATAACAATCTTTTTCATACGTTGCAAAGATACTGCCTTTTTACCATAAATCCATAATCCAACGGGGGACCCTCTTCGGCGGGTATGACTTACGCGCTTTTCACCTATTTCAAGCCTAATAATAGGCCGGTAATGAGCCGGATCCTCACGGTAGCTTCCCCATGTCCTCTCCGTTAATTTATAAGGAGGCTACGGAGGAGCTACGGAGGGAGTACGTAGGGGATACGGTGAGGTATCGGAGGGGAACCTGTGAAGAACCATCGAAGATGGAGAGAAAGGACTTAAAAAAGGGGAGCACTTTTATAGGCTCCCCTGAAATAAATAGGAATGTGAATTTTAAAACGCGTAACTCGCGCCGGCCGACAACCAGAATCCCGGTTGGGGGATGTTGCCGAAGTCCACGTGAGTAGCGTTGAAGATATTGTTCGCGTGGACGAACAGGTTGTAGTTTCGGAGCGACCAGTCGGCTTTTATGTCGACCAGCCCGAAGGGTTCGAAATTCACCCGCTCCCCCGGCTGTAAATCGACGTACCGCACGTAGGATCCTGCCCTCTCTTGCCAACGAAAGTGCCACGAGAGGGTGAGGTTCTTCACCACCTCGTGATGCAGGGCAGCGGTGAATTTATGCCGCAGGTGGTTGAGCGCGTAGTTGGATATCCATTCATCGTCCACTCGGCTCTGGTGCAAGTGCATGTAGCCTGCGTTGAATGAACGGAGGGGTTGATCGCTACCGAACCACTCTTCCAGGTTGATGCTCATGTTGACCTCGAACCCCCGCTTGTTGATTTGGGTGTGGTTCCGTGATTCCCACAGTGCATCGGGGGAGGATTTCACCCAGTCGATCATGTTGCTGCCCTTCATGTAGAAGGCCGATAAGCTACCGCGCACGATGCGACGGCTGTACTTCAGGCCCGCTTCGAACGCCTCGGATCGTTCCGCCTCGAGACGGCTGTTGCCGGTATGCGTGGCGGTGGTGTAATAGAGGTCGGTGAAGGTAGGCATCCGGGTGGCTTTGTTCCACGACGCGTAAAGCTGAAGCGAACCCGTGGGGCGATACGAGGCGTTGATCGCGGGATAGAATTCGAACGCGTCGGGGATGGCCGTGTTGTGATTGAGCAAACTGCCCGCGGAAAGAGTAAACTTTCTGAGAACGAAGTTGTGTTCGAGGAAATAGCTGATATTGCTCCGGTTATCGGAATAGGCGTACTTGCCGATGGTTTCCTCCATCGGTTTCCCCAGCACGCTGCTCAGTATCCCCTCGTTTCGAAACTCGCCGCCAAACGCCGTGATTCCCCACTTGGAGGCGTACTGCATCGTAAGGTTCATGCCAAACACGTCGCTACGGTGATAATTATGGTCGGTATACCAGCTCGGTACATCGGGAGTCCCCTCTCGGATAAGTTGAAACTCGTCGTAATGGCGGCTCCAGTAAATACGGGGAGATAATTTTAACCTTCCGCTGGTCTCCCCTTGAATGGAACCGAAGATGGCCCGTGTATCGTCGAATTGATCGGGATAGGCGGCCGAGTAAAAGGTGTTGGCTCCCTGTTTTTTGTCGTTCAGTCCCGCTTGAAAGTCGAGGGCCGAGCCGTTCAGTTCCACTCGGCTTTGCCATAACAGGTTAACGATGTTGTAATCGCTGTTACGGATGTACCCGTCGGAGTGCTTGTACCCGGCCGATAAGGTGTGCAGGGTGTAGCCCGACCGGTAGGCACCTCTGGCTTCTGCCCCGAAGAGGCCGTGCATGCCGCCCTCCAGTTTCGCGAAGCCGTTTGTTTGCTCGTCTTTTTTAGTGATGATGTTCACTCCCCCCGAAAAAGCGCTGGCACCGTACACGAGTGACGAGGGGCCTTGCACGATTTCGACGCGCTCGATATCGGAAAGGTTGATGGGGATGTTAAAACTGTAATGCCCCGTGTGGGGGTTGGTGAGGTTTACACCGTTGAGGAGGATGGCTGTCTGATCGAATGATCCGCCGCGAAGGGAGATGTCCGCCTGTACGCCGTGCGGCCCGCGCTGCAGGATATCCACGCCTGCCACGTGATTCAGTAAGTCTTCTACTCCTCGGACGGGTGCTCGCTCTATCTCTGCTCTCGTGATGACGGTTACCTGCTTGGCTGCCAGGTTCAACGGCAAGTCTACCCTTGACGCGGTAACCACCACTTCATCCAGCTCGGTGTGAGGGATGGTGTCGGTTGATGAGATGACATGTACGTGTTCGACCGGTTCTACCGAAACCGCGTGGGCGCTCACCAGCGTGCTGCCCGACAAGACGCCGATGGTCACGGCCTTGTGGATGCTGTTGAAAACGCTGTACGACTTCCGGGCGAATCGCTTGAAACGAAATGCCTTCATCGGGTTCAATTGTTTTTGATTCATAAATCTGTAAATAAATTAATGTAAAACGCGGTGCAAAGGTACAACGAATTTGCCAATCCTTGCCTTCGTGCCGCACTTTGCATTTCGTTAAGCAATATGCAAAAGCCAAGCTTGCTTGGACTATGCCATGGCGAAGTACTTTTGCGATAAACGAGAGCAGAGTGAATTTATTTACTTTGCCGAGTACAGCAAAAGTCTGACAAGAATAGTCTA
>JAAYTC010000415.1 GCA_012518155.1 Bacteroidales bacterium
ATTATGAATATACTATTGAAACAGGACTTGAAAAGAGGAAAGCTGAAATTGAACAGGTGCTGAATAACCTTTTAGAACATGGTAACCAATCCGGCACTGTTTTTTTGAAGGCGGTGCTTCAGGCTATTGATGACGTTCTAAAATTAACTGACAAATATGCAGAACTGGCGTTGGATAAAGGGCGAAAAGATATTTATGAAATTTTAATGCGAGTCCCCAGATATGGAGCAAGCCTGATTTATTCATACTCTGTTTTTTAGTGATCGATTTTCACGCGAATCGATCCGTTATATCTCTATAGGTTCATTTTTCGAGCCTGTTTGATGAGGTTTTTTCTTTGTTGCCCGTGCTTACTTGATATTTTTCGATGCTATTTGGTTCTGGTTGTATTTTCCGTCTGTAAAATTGTCAAAAAGTGTTCGGGGTGACTTTTCGACAGACAACTCCCCCTCGTCGATGTTATTTGTCAAACCGACACAAGAAAGTAAAAAGAAGATAATCAGGGGTTAACTGTTTTTCATGCCGCTCCTGTCCATAAGGCGAACCGTTGAAGGGCGAGGGATAATTCAGCCCGGTAGGGATGCTTGTCGGAGAACTCTATCCTGATCTTGGTCTTCATGGTCCTGATATGAACCGCGCCGGAGAGTATCTTTTGCCGCAAAGTTAAAATACTGGTGTTCTGAAGGCGGGTTCCCTTGAAGATCACCTGCTTGACCCCGTGCAAGAGAACGTATGCCGCCGCGTGCAGGAACAAGCGGAACTGGTTGGCAAGGAACCGCTCGCAGGAACAAGTGTCGCTGGAGAGGTAATTCTTCATCTCCTTGATGTATAGCTCCATGGTGCCTCTCCCGCAATAAAGTTCCTCGTAAAGGAAACGGGAGCCGGGATGATTGAAGCTTGTCACCACGAAACGCACGTTCGTACCGTGGTGGTTCACCTCTATCTTGGCGATGACGCGTTGGGGATGCTTCCAGCTCCCGGCCTTGTACATGAACCGGCGGTACACGCGAACGCCCTCCCCGTTCTTACGGTAACCGCTTCGCGCCTTCTCGACCCATTGGCTGACCCTTTTGTTCAGGACCTGGTTCCCGGTTAGCCCGAAGATGAACTCCACGTGTTCCTTCCCGGTGCTCCAGTCCATTAACTCCTTCGAGCAAAAGTGGGCGTCACCGCGGATAATGAACCGTGTCTTCTTCCAGTGCCGGCGAATCCGTTCGATCAACCGGCGCAGGATACCGAAGATGTTCGTGGACTTGTTGCGACGCCCGGGGCGAAGCAGGGGCAGGATCATCTTGCCGGAGATTCCCTCGAAGATGAACAGGGGCATGTAGCAATACTCGTTGAAATAGTTGTTGAAAATCGCCAACTGTTGGTTGCCGTGGGTGTTGAAGTTGCTGTCATCGCAGTCCAGGATGATACATTCGGGCTCCTCGTCGTACGAGGCAATGAACTCCTCGACGAAGCAGACGCCCATGTCGTAGAGCTCCCGGATCGTCGGCTTGTTCTCAAGCCGCGACATGGTGGGCTGGGAGCTCAACGGGGGCGACTCCGGGGATCTCCCGGTGCAAATCTTAAGGACGGTGTCATCCCTTAGCAGGTCACAATCGTCGGCATCCTCGTAACCGGAGGCTATCTGGAAGACTCGTTGCGTCAACATCTCCTTGTAGGAGTGCCGGATAAGAAAAGGGGTACGCTCGTCAACCAGGCACCGGTTCAAGCGGTCTATGAAGCCGACGCGCTGCTCGAACTCCCGAAGCAATAACAGCCCGCCCTCCGAGGATAGATCGGGAGCCGTGAAACTCACTTGGGCTTGCTTGCCCATTACGGGCGTGACGGAAAAAAAATCAGGGAATAATAGGTTTTCCGGGGGAATTGAAGTATTTTTGGACATAGAAAAGTTCTTTTTGAGTGTATGTTTTTTGTTTACACTACAAATATACGCAATATCCTGTTAAACAGGATCATAAAAGAACTTTTCTTTTTACTATGAATAATTCAGGTTAAATTAAGATATCATCTTGTGCACGTGCGCGGACTGAATTTATCGGAATTTCGATTGTAATTTTAACAGTAGTGCGTAACTATACTGAACGTATATTGAAAAATTCTATGTATTAATCTAAAAACAATGAAAGTGAGTGATGAAAAGTAAATTATGTCTCGTGCTTTCA
>JAAYTC010000092.1 GCA_012518155.1 Bacteroidales bacterium
AAACGTGTCGATATAGGTAAGGGTGTTATCCCACAAGTAGGTAAGGCTCTTGTTAGACGATTCGTATAACGACGACTGAGGTTGCGGAATGGGCTTCCAGTCGTACTTGGGACTAAAGTTGTTGTTGTCCCAGAACTTGAAATCAATGCCACCCAACGATTTGAACGTGAGCTTGTCTATCGGCTTTATTTCGGTAAATATATTCCCGAGCACATTGTACCCGTTGGTTCTGTTTTGGCTTAGTGTAGCCGTGCCAATCGGGTTGCGGATATCTCCATACTGGTGGGCCGGGTCTCCCGGTCCGGAGTAGGAGCCATCCTCGTTATAAATAGGCTGGGTGGGCAACGACGCCATCGTTGAACGGATATCGTACGAGCCTTGTTTCTTTACGTCGTGGCTCAACGTGACGTTGTTCCCGAACTTTATCCACGGGCGCACGTTCGATTCGTTGTTGAACTGCAACGTGTAACGCCTGTACGAGGTATCAAGCACGATGCCGTCCTGATCAAGTACCCCGCCCGACACGTAATAATTGCCTTTATCGCTCCCGCCTGAATAAGAAACCGTGTAGTTTTTCATCCATGCCGAGCGGAACAATGCCCCGAGCCAATCGGTACCCTCGCCCCACGACGTGGGATCAGCAAAATCGGGGCGCTGCGCGAGCGGCGAAGAGGCAGACTGGTTATAATTGGAAATCATCTCGTTATGCAGCGATGCAAACTCCGAAGCATCAAGCATTCGAGGCATACCGGTAGCGGTTTGCACGCCCCAGTTCGCGCTGAACGAGATGGAGCCGTCGCCCGACTCTCCTTTTTTAGTGGTAATCAATATCACGCCGTTCGCGCCACGGGAACCGTAAATAGCCGTTGCCGAAGCATCCTTGAGCACGTCTACCGTTTCCACGTCCTCCATGTTGAGCGCGTTGATACCCAAATCGGTGGGCACGCCATCGATAACCAGCAGCGGCTCGCTGTTGTTGATCGTGCTGATCCCCCTGATACGGAAGGATACATTATCGCCCGGTTTACCCGACGAAATAACCTGCACACCGGCAGCTCTCCCCTGGAGGGCTTCCCCGATACTGGCTACCGGCTTATCCCTCATCGACTCACCGGAGACCGATGCCACGGCACCCGTGAGGTCCCGCTTCCGCATCACGCCGTACCCGACCACCACCACTTCATCCAGCAGTCGCGTATCTTCTTGCAATACGATAGAAAAATCGGTTTTCCCTTCCACCGGGATATCCTGTGATTGGTAACCGATATAAGAAACAGTTATCACCGCGGATTCAGGCACCTCCAGAGAGAAATTACCATCGATATCGCTTACCGTACCGACCGTAGTTCCTTTGACTAAAACAGAAGCCCCGATCACGGATTCACCCTGTTCATCGGTGATTGTTCCAGAAATGATTTTCTGATCCTGGGCCGACAGGTTGATACTGAATAGCGCGCATAATGCCAACAAAAGCATCTTGCACGTCCTCGGCCCGTTGAATAATTTTTGTTTTTCCCTCATGTTAATAAATTTAGAAAAATAAAACGCGTAAGTTATCACGACCATACTCTCTTAAACAAGCTCAACAATTATTCCTCTCTCCTTTAATCAAGTTTAACGAAAGCCTATTCAATTAATTGTCGAAATTATATTGGCCATCTCTTTAGCAAATGTAGAAGATACAATAGCGGGAAAAAAATCAGGATAGTTAACATATAGACTCCCTAAAACCCAAAACCCTAACAATCAAAACAGTACGTGAAAAACGGCACGTGAAAAAGTGGATTAAGTATATTCAAATCTTCTGTATAACCCCTATCTTCATCACGAGGCTTTCGAATTTATCGCGAGGCACAGCCGCTTTATTACGGACTCTCGTCCGGTAATTGTAAATGGTATTCGCGGAATAACGTAAAAAATGAGCAATGCGCGAACTGTCGGTTATTCCCAACCTGACCAAGGCAAAAATGCGTAATTCGGTATTGAGCAACTCGTCCGGTTTCAGGTTAAACCGTTCCTCTTCAACGAGGAGGGAGTTAAACTCTTCAATGAAGTTTGGATAAAGGTGAAGAAAGATATTATCGAACAGGCTATAAAGCTCTTTCAGTTCTTGATCGACCATATCCCGCGACTTCAGCATTCGAAAGAGCTCGTCTAACTTTCGTTCGGCGGCCTTTTTATTAAGCGTGTTCCGGTATTTCTCCAGCTTGTCGATATAGGTGGAGCAAAGGTCAAGAAAATGGCCGATATAGGTCTCTTTGATCTCGTTCGATTCAGAGAGCTCGTTATTTACATTCGATAGTTTCTTATTCGTTTGATTTAGCTGATTTACTGTCTCTTGCAGATCCTCGTTCAGTTCATTCAACTTCAAATTGGTACGATAAAGTTCCTTTCGTATCCGGGTGATTTTTTTCATTTGCCGGTACACGTATATTATCGCGATGATGAGGAATAGCGATAGCAAGCTTACCAACAAGAGGAAGAGTTGAAGTTCTGATTTCTGGTCGCGGACTCTCTCTTGATAAGCCGAGTCGATGATAGGCAGTATTTGTGATATTTCATAGGTTCGTAGCCGGGCATTACAAAACATGGCATCCTCCATCGACGATTTAATGCATTCGTAGGCTTTTTCTATGTTACCCATCTCGAATAACGTCACGGCCAATGCTTGCATGGAAGCATTCTCCATGATCGCGTTCTTGATGTCGTAGATAGCCGAGAGGGCATAATAGGTGATTTGCTTATTCACATCTCCCTCTTTCCGGAAAATATTTGCCAAGGCGTGGGTCAATACAGCCTTTTCGTGATCCTCCTCTTCCGATTGATTGATTAGCTCTTGTAAAAGTTGTTTTGATTCGGCCAACCGGTTTTCATCGAACAGTTTTTCGGCAAAAACAATCTTGTAGTGATTGGACTCCTTATTCAAGACACTTAGCAACGAGTCGCGGTATAGGATACTCTTCGCGGTGTATACCGGAGCATTGGGATTATTGAACGAGTAGCTTCTATACAGCTGCTTGTAGCTATCGTAATAATTTATTAACAGGGTATCGGTAAGTTCGTTTTTATCGACATCGGTCAAGATATCCAGCGCCTCGATATAGAGTCCCGAGATAATATACAAGGAAGTCAGGTTAAGTTTCGATTCATTGATTCTATAACGGTCATCCAAGCTTTTGGAGAGTTCAACGTTTCGTTTCGCGTAATGAATGGCAGAATCGGAAATATAGGTTTTATACTCGTTAAACAACTGAAGGTTTATTTCGTATCTCTGGGCATCACTTATATTGGGCATTTCCAGCATCTTCTTTGTCGACGCGATCTGTTCTTCTTTTTCAGCCATGAATACCGCTTTATTCTCCATCATCTCGTACAGCCTCTTCAGCACCTGCTCTTGTTGTGGCTCCGCGGCAAAAACATCGCCGACCGGAACAACAAAAACGACTGCCATTAATAGTAGAAGAATAGATTCGCGTATATTCATAAACAAATGAATCGATTTAAAATAGAAGCAGCTTTTAACCCCGTGATGAATGATACCATGTATCACGGTTTCCTCTTTTCCAGCAGCACCACGTTTTCCACGTGATGGGTGTGGGGGAACATATCCACCGGCTGCACCGCCTTCACTTGGTACTTACTATCCAGTAAACCCAGGTCTCGTGCTTGGGTGGCCGGGTTGCAGCTTACATACACGATCCGCTTGGGTTCCGCCGCGAGCATGACTTGTATCACGTCGTCGTGCATCCCCGCGCGGGGCGGGTCGGTTATGATCACGTCGGGCCGCCCATGTTCCCGTATAAAATCGTCGGTTAGCAAGTCTTTCATGTCGCCTGCAAAGAAGAGGGTGTTCTCGATGCCGTTCGCGAGAGAATTTTCCCGCGCGTACTCGATTGCTTCCTCCACGTACTCGATGCCGATCACTTTCCCGGCATCCCGGGCCACGAAGTTGGCAATGGTGCCCGTGCCCGTGTAGAGGTCGTACACCAGTTCATTTCCTTGAAGCCCCGCGAACGCGCGGGCGACCTCGTACAGGTGGTAAGCCTGTTCGCTGTTGGTCTGGTAGAATGATTTAGGGCCGATTTTGAACCGCAGCCCTTCCATCTCTTCCGTGATATGGTCACTACCGCGCCAAGTAATCACCTCTTGGTCGGAGATGGTGTCGTTTGCCTTTTGGTTGATGATGTAAAGCAACGAAGTAATCCACGGGAACTGCTCCCCGATAAAATTCATCAGCGCCTCCCTCTTCTCGGGGTCGTCCTCGTAAAAGACCACGATCACCATCCACTCGCCGATGGAGCTGTTACGGATCATCAATGTCCGCATCAACCCTTCTTGCTTACGAAGATCGAAGA
>JAAYTC010000093.1 GCA_012518155.1 Bacteroidales bacterium
GTTCCGTTAATTGGTGGGGGCGTTCGTGTTGTTTACGATTTCCACCGGTTGCAGCGCGTTGAGACGCTCCATCAGGGTAGGTAGGTCGTTTTCATTGACTTCACCCGTTAGCGTAATTACCCCGTCGCTCACTGTAGCGCTAACCGTTTGGTGGTCTTTTAGTGCATCGGCCAGTCCCGCGTTAATTTGCGTGTCAAGTTCCGTGTAATCGGGCGCGGGCGGAACTACCTCGATTTGGTTGATGACCGACTGAACGTTGCGTACGCCTGATACGGTTGTCTCGGCATACGATTTGGTGGCCTCATCTTTTACGATTCCCGTTAGGGTAGCCACTCTATCCTGAACCGATACCACCACGGCCGACAGATCAGGATTGGCGTTCAGCAACTCTTGCGCGTTGTTTTGGATATCCGCGTCGCTCACGTTATCGCAAGCAGTAAAGGAGACAAGAAGCACGCAAACGAGCATCAACGTTGATAACAAACGAAATGTTTTCATACTTTTCCTTTTTATAATTAAACAATGTTTGGCCCTAATTCCCTGGGCTGAACTATATTTAAACGTCAATTATAAAACATCTCAAAAATTGGAATGTTTACCCGTCGGCATTATTTTTGGAAAATCATGTTCTTTTTTAAAATATTTTCGTATACGCGTGGCAGTAAGGCGTACCCCCTTTATGATCATAATATTGCTGGTGATAACCCTCTGCCTCCCAGAACGCGGCAGCCGGTTTCAGCATGGTAGCCACCTGGTAACCTTTCGCCGTGAGCAGGTCGATATACTTCTTCGCGATATCCCGCTCCTCCGCGCTGGAATAGAAGATGCAAGAGAGGTATTGCGGCCCGATATCGGGGCCTTGTCCATTGGTCTGCGTGAAATCGTGTGTTTCAAAGAACAACTTCACCATATCTTCGTAGGAGGTCTCCCTTGGATTAAAAACAACTCGTGTAGTTTCGAGATGCCCCGTGTTTTTTTGGGTAACTTGTTGGTACGACGGGTGATCCACGTGGCCTCCCATGAATCCCACGGATGTCTCTTCAACTCCCGGGGCCCTCGTGTAAAAATACTCCGTCCCCCAGAAGCAGCCCGAGGCAAAATAAGCAGTGACCAGCCCATCAATTTCTTTACTTAGTGCCGGCACGAACTTCATCGAGATCGAGTTCACGCAGTGCCGCGTCTGTTTCGGGGTAAATCCCTCCCCCAGGAACACGTGTCCCAGGTGTCCCCCGCAATTATTACAGAGAATTTCGGTACGCCGCCCATCGCTGTCCCGCACCCGTTTCACGGCACCTTCAATTTCATCGTCAAAAGAGGGCCATCCGCAGTGGCCATCAAACTTGTCAACAGATCGGTAGAGAGGGGCATCGCAACGCTTACACAGGTAAATACCCGCTTCCTCGTTATTCAATAACTTACCCGTGAAGGGCACTTCCGTCCCTTTATTAATAATCACTCTCTCTTCTTCCGGTGTTAATGCATTATATCTAATTGCCATCTGTTCTTTCGTTAATGTTCCTTGTTGATCGTTTTGTTGATTTCCTTGCGCGCACATGGTGAAAAACATGGCGGCAAATATTGCTAGCAGATATGTTCTTCTCATTGTTGCAACTGTTTTTATATGAATACTACCGGGTTGCTCGTTAGCGTCGGTTAGGCGGTTCCACAATCCCAAAGTTAACGGCAGGTGTCGCTCCTTTGCCCATACTTTAAACGAAA
Organism: Bacteroidales bacterium; assembly: GCA_012518155.1. Classification (GTDB taxonomy): domain Bacteria; phylum Bacteroidota; class Bacteroidia; order Bacteroidales; family Dysgonomonadaceae; genus Proteiniphilum. Next base: position 1,720 of record JAAYTC010000093.1, read on the forward strand.
CGCTTTCAACCCTTTCCTTAAATCAAAGGTAGAAAGATTCCATAAATTTCGTAACTTTGTACACTTAAAAATAGATAAATCAACAAATCAAGCTTCGTGTGCTCGCTTTCAACTCGTTATTGATACGGTACAAAACCTCAACACGAATCACTTGATAAGTAAATCGAATAAAATTTGATATAAGATGGATAAAAATTTTTCTTCTTCACTTCCTTACAAGATAGCCGATATCTCTTTGGCCGATTTTGGAAGGAAAGAAATCGATATTGCCGAGCACGAGATGCCCGGCTTGATGGCAATTCGTGAAAAATATGCCACGGAGAAACCGCTCAAAGGGGCTCGTGTCATGGGATCACTTCACATGACCATCCAGACGGCCGTGTTGATCGAGACCCTCGTGGAGCTCGGAGCCGATGTTCGCTGGGCAAGCTGTAATATATTCTCCACGCAAGACCACGCTGCCGCCGCTATTGCCGCTGCCGGCGTGCCCGTTTTTGCTTGGAAAGGTGAAACCTTGGAAGAGTACTGGTGGTGCACCGAAATGGCCCTACGCTTTCCCGATGGAAAAGGACCTCACTTGATCGTCGATGATGGCGGTGATGCATCGTTGTTGGTGCACATGGGCTACCGGGCGGAGAATGATGCCGCTACGATCGACCGTAAAGGATCCAACCGCGAAGAGCAGGTGATCCTGGATACCTTGCATCGTATATTGAAGGAGGATAACCAACGGTGGCACCGCACGGTGGCAGAGATGAAAGGAATATCGGAAGAGACCACTACCGGAGTACACCGCCTGTACCAAATGATGGAGCGGGGCGAGTTGTTGGTACCTGCCATCAACGTGAACGACTCGGTGACTAAATCGAAGTTCGACAATCTATACGGCTGTCGTGAATCTCTGGCGGATGGAATCAAACGGGCTACCGACGTGATGATTGCCGGCAAGGTGGTGGTGGTTCTTGGATATGGCGATGTGGGCAAGGGATGCGCGCAATCGATGCGTTCGTACGGTGCCCGCGTGATCGTGACCGAGATCGACCCCATTTGCGCGCTGCAAGCGGCGATGGAAGGGTTTGAAGTGACCACGATGGAGGAGGCCGTCAAAGAAGGGAATATCTTCGTGACCACTACCGGGAATCGCGACGTGATCACGATCGACCATATGAAGCAGATGAAAGATCAAGCCATTGTCTGCAACATCGGCCATTTCGACAACGAAATTCAGGTGGATAAACTGGTGGACTACCCCGGTATCGAACACCTCAATATCAAGCCGCAGGTGGATAAATACACCTTCCCCGCGGGCAATGCCATCTTCCTATTAGCCGAAGGCCGTTTGGTGAACCTGGGCTGTGCCACCGGCCACCCCTCGTTCGTGATGAGCAACTCGTTTTCCAACCAGGTGTTGGCACAGATCGATTTGTGGAAGAACGACTACGAGATCGGTGTATATCGGCTGTCGAAGCACTTAGACGAAGAGGTCGCACGTCTGCACTTGGAACAGATCGGCGTGAAACTGACCACTCTTTCGAAGGAGCAAGCCGATTATATCGGAGTGCCCGTGAATGGTCCATTCAAGCCCGAGCACTACCGCTATTAATATTAATGATTGAAGTTTCGCATGCATTACTACCATAGCTAAGTCTTCGGCTGACAATGTTTTATGACCCGGTGTAGATTTACAGGCTATCTGATAAATAACTTGCTTCGTTCACTAAAGTTAGATATTCGCTCGTTATGGCATAGCTCAAGCAAGCTTGACTTTGCTCATCTAACTTAACTCGAATATTCGAACAGCTTATCAGATTGCGCCTATTTCATCTAACGGGTCCCCATAAAACATTTATAGGCCTCATTTTTAGCTATAATTGTAATAATTGATGCACACGAA
>JAAYTC010000094.1 GCA_012518155.1 Bacteroidales bacterium
ATTATTAATTACTAATTGACTAGTCGAGGCTGATATTGAGCCCCAATCCTCTTAGTTCGTGCAGAAGCACGTTCAACGATTCAGGAATGCCTGCTTGTGGCATCGACTCTCCTTTCACGATAGCCTCGTATGCCTTAGAGCGGCCAATCACGTCGTCCGACTTGATGGTAAGGATCTCTTGAAGGATATGTGCCGCACCGAAAGCTTCGAGCGCCCATACCTCCATCTCTCCAAAACGTTGACCACCAAACTGTGCCTTACCACCCAACGGTTGTTGTGTAATAAGCGAGTAGGGGCCAATGGAGCGAGAGTGCATTTTATCTTCCACCATGTGTCCCAGCTTAAGCATGTAGATGATACCTACTGTTGCCGGTTGGTCGAACCGTTCGCCGGTTCCCCCGTCATACAGGTACGTTTTACCGTATGCAGGTATACTTGCTTTATCGGTCCACGTGTTGAGATCGTCGAAAGAGGCCCCATCAAAAATGGGTGTGGCAAATTTCACGCCAAGCTCTTTTCCGGCCCATCCTAACACGGTTTCAAATATCTGTCCCAGGTTCATACGCGACGGTACCCCTAGCGGGTTTAGCACGATATCAACCGGTGTACCATCGGAGAGGAAAGGCATATCTTCTTGACGAACTATTTTTGATACAATGCCTTTGTTCCCGTGGCGTCCCGCCATTTTATCGCCCACCTGTATCTTACGTTTTTTTGCCACGTACACTTTCGCGATCTGCATGATGCCCGAAGGCAGCTCATCGCCAATAGTGAAATCGAAGCGTTTGCGTTTTACTTCCGCGTCCAGTTCTTTATAGCGGCGCAGGTAATTGATCACTGTAGTGCGAATTTGCTCGTTCTTGGTGGTGTCGTTGGTCCATTTGTTCAACTGCACTGCTTGGTAATCCATCTCGCTGAGCACCTTCATGGTGAATTTAGCTCCTTTGGGAACCACATCCATGTTGGTGTAATCTTTTACCCCGGCCGAGGATTTCCCCTCGGTGAGTTTCAATAGCTTGTCGATCAGTACCTTTTTGAGCTCTTCCATTTTTTCTTCATACTCTTCTTCTAGCTTAGGCAGAAGTGCTTTGTTGGAGAGCTTTGTTTTACCTTTCTTCGAAGCTTTCGAGAAAAGGTTGCTGTGCACCACTACCCCTTTCAGTGAAGGGGATGCTTTTAGTGAGGCATCTTTCACGTCGCCTGCCTTGTCACCAAAGATGGCACGGAGCAATTTCTCTTCCGGCGATGGATCAGATTCCCCTTTAGGGGTGATTTTACCAATCAGAATGTCGCCCGGTTTCACGCGAGCACCCACGCGGATAATTCCCTTTTCATCCAGGTCTTTGATGGCCTCTTCGCTCACGTTGGGAATATCGGAAGTAAGCTCTTCCATTCCTCGTTTTGTTTCCCGTACTTCCAGTGAAAACTCCTCCACGTGTACCGAAGTAAACACGTCGTCGGTTACCATACGTTCGCTGAGCACGATCGCGTCCTCGAAGTTATAACCTTTCCATGGCATAAACGCCACTTTCAGGTTTTTACCGAGAGCCAGTTCGCCATTCTCCGTGGCGTAACCCTCGGTGAGTATTTCACCCGGTTTTACCTTCTGTCCCACCTTGCACAGAGGGTGTAGGTCGATGGTCGTATTCTGGTTCGTTTTCCGGAACTTGGGTATATTGTATGTTTTTACCGAATCTTCGAAGCTAGTGAATTCCTCTTCTTCGGTACGCTCGTATTTTATTTTTATGGTGCTTGCATCCAAGTAAATTATCTCTCCATGCCCTTCCGATATAATTTGGGTACGGGAGTCTTTGACAACCTGGTCCTCTATACCGGTTCCCACGATGGGTGCTTCAGGGCGGACCAGCGGTACCGCTTGGCGCATCATGTTAGATCCCATCAGTGCACGGTTCGCATCGTCGTGTTCCAAGAAAGGGATCAGGGAGGCAGCAATCGAGGCAATTTGCATGGGGGAGACATCCATCAGCTCAATCTCCTCAGGAGATACAACCGGGTAGTCGGCATCTTGTCTTGCTTTTACTCTCGGGTTAATAAAGTTGCCTTTATCGTCGAGAGGAGCGTTCCCCTGAGCGATCATCCGATCCTCTTCTTCTTCGGCGGCCAAGTAAATCACTTCGTCGTTATTAACGTTGACCACGCTATTTTCGACTTTGCGATAGGGTGTTTCGATAAAGCCTAAGTCGTTTATTTTCGCGTACACGCAAAGAGACGAGATAAGCCCGATATTGGGGCCCTCGGGTGTTTCGATAGGGCAGAGGCGGCCGTAGTGCGTGAAGTGTACGTCGCGCACCTCGAATCCTGCCCTTTCACGCGAAAGTCCTCCCGGCCCAAGCGCCGAGAGACGGCGCTTGTGGGTGATCTCTGCCAGTGGATTGGTTTGGTCCATGAATTGCGAGAGCGCGTTGGTACCAAAGAAGGTGTTAATCACCGACGAGATGGTTTTCGCGTTGATCAGGTCGATGGGGGTAAACACTTCGTTGTCGCGCACGTTCATCCGTTCGCGTATAATACGGGCCATACGGTTTAGTCCCACGCCGAACTGTGTGTATAGTTGTTCCCCCACCGTACGTACCCGACGGTTGCTGAGGTGGTCGATATCGTCCACCAGTGCTTTCGAGTTAACGAGTTCGATGAGGTATTTTATAATCTCGATGATATCTTCCTTGGTGAGGACACGTACGTCCACGTCGATATCGAGATTCAGTTTCTTGTTGATACGATAACGCCCCACGTCGCCTAAGTCGTATCTTTTTTCCGAGAAAAAGAGGTTGTTTATTACCTCGCGTGCGCTCGCGTCGTCCGCCGGTTCGGCACTGCGAAGCTGGCGATAAATATGGCGAATAGCATCAATTTCCGTGTTGCTCGGGTCTTTTTGGAGCGTGTTGTAAATGATGGAGTAGTCGCTCGTGTTAGCACTTTCCTTGTGAAGCAGGATGTACGAAACACCCGATTCGAGGATGTCGTCGACATGTTCCTGTTCGAGGATAGTCTCCCGTTCAATAATCACTTCGTTTCGTTCGATGGAGGTCACCTCGCCGGTATCTTCGTCCACGAAATCCTCCATCCATGATTTAAGTACGCGTGCCGCGAGCTTGCGTCCGAGTACTTTCTTGAGGTTGGTTTTGTTCGCTTTCACCTCTTCTGCCAGGTCGAATATTTCGAGGATATCTTTATCGCTCTCGAACCCGATAGCGCGCAGGAGTGTTGTAACAGGTAATTTTTTCTTACGATCGATGTAGGCGTACATCACGCTATTGATGTCGGTAGCAAACTCGATCCATGACCCTTTGAAGGGGATAATACGTGCCGAGTAGAGCACGGTACCATTCGCGTGGAGGCTTTGTCCGAAGAAAACACCGGGCGAGCGGTGCAATTGTGAAACAATCACCCGTTCGGCTCCATTGATCACGAAGGTTCCTTTTTCGGTCATGTACGGGATAGTTCCCAAGTAAACGTCCTGAATAACAGGAGTAAAGTCTTCGTGGTCGGGGTCGGTACAATAGAGGTAAAGCTTCGCCTTTAGCGGTACGCTGTAGGTAAGCCCTCGGTCTATGCATTCCTCAATAGTATAGCGTGGAGGATCGACATAGTAATCTAAAAACTCGAGAACAAAGTTATTTCGGGTGTCGGTGATCGGGAAATTTTCCGTGAATACCTTATACAACCCTTCATTTTTTCTGCTCTCTGGGGGGGCGTCAAGTTGAATAAAATCTTGGAAAGATTTTAGTTGAATTTCCAGAAAATCCGGAAAGTCAAGCGAATTTTTAATTGACGCGAAATTTATTCTTTGATTGGCGTTATTTGAAGACATGGGAATGAGTTTATGAACCTACTATATATTGACACAAAAGGTTAAGAATCTTCAGGGTAGAAGATTCCTAACCGTATTAACCTAAATTAGGTGAATCTTATTTAAGTTCAACTTCTGCTCCAGCCTCTTCAAGTTGTTTTTTCAAAGCGTCTGCTTCGTCTTTTGTTACACCTTTTTTCAATTCGCTAGGCGCACTGTCGACTAAATCCTTGGATTCTTTCAGACCGAGTCCGGTGAGTTCTTTTACTGCTTTAACTACAGCGAGTTTAGCGGCACCGGGGCTTTTGAGGATTACATCAAACGATGTTTTTTCTTCCACGGCCTCTTCGCCACCGCCTGCAGGGCCCGCGGCAACAGCGACTGCAGCAGCTGCCGGCTCGATACCGTATTCAGTTTTTAATATCTCGGCCAGTTCGTTAACTTCTTTCACTGTTAAGTTAACCAGGTCTTCAGCAAATTTTTTTAAGTCTGCCATTGTTGTATTTGTTTATTTAAATTGATTGATTACTAATTCTGTTTGTGTGTGTGGGAGTGCACCTGTTAGTCTTCTTTTTCAGACAATGTTTGCAATACTCCGTGGAGCAATGTCCCACCGGATTGAAGCGCTGAAATAACATTCTTCGCGGGAGATTGTAAAAGCGCGATAATATCTCCAATTAGCTCCGTCTTGCTCTTGATATTCACGAGGTCCTTCAGTGCTTTTTCGCCCAAGAAAAAACTTTCTTGAACATACGCTGCTTTGAAGGAGGGCACTTTATTGGCCTTGTATTTATCAATAAGCTTGGCAGGAGCGTTTGCCACGTTAGAGAACATGATGGCCGTATTCCCTTTTAATACAGGGTACAACTCTTCGTAATTCTCTTCCAGTGATTCGAATGCTTTCTGCAATAAGGTATTTTTCACAACTACCAGCTTGATCTCCTGTTTGTAGCACTCTCTTCTTAAATTACTCGTTTTAGCGGCGTTAAGTGTCGCTATATCGGTAAGATAGAAGTTCTCATACTCTTTCAGGTTAGCTGCTATTTGCTCTATTATTTGTTGTTTATCTTCCTTTTTCATACAATTATAACCATTTATAAATACTACTCTTCCAACGATTTGGTCTCCAGTTTGATCCCTGGGCTCATCGTGCTAGAAAGATAAATACTCCTGATATAGGTACCTTTTGCAGCCGTCGGCTTCAATTTGATCAACGTTTGGATAAATTCCTTCGCGTTGTCTCGAATCTGTTCGGGTGTGAAAGATACTTTCCCAATAGAGGTGTGAATAATACCTGCTTTGTCTACTTTAAAGTCGATTTTTCCTTGTTTTACTTCCTTCACGGCCGTTGCCACGTCGGGAGTAACGGTTCCGCTTTTAGGGTTAGGCATCAGTCCACGAGGCCCTAGTATTCGGCCTAATGCACCAATCTTACCCATGATCTGCGGTTGCGTGATGATCACGTCCACATCGGTCCAACCTCCTTTAATTTTTTCGATATATTCATCCAGTCCTACATAGTCCGCGCCGGCTGCTGTAGCATCGGCTTCGGCTTCTGGAGAACATAATACAAGAACTCTTACTTGTTTTCCCGTTCCATGTGGTAAAGAGACAACGCCTCTTACCATCTGGTTGGCTTTACGCGGGTCTACGCCTAAGCGTACGTCGATATCTACCGATGCATCAAATTTGGAATTGGTAATCTCTTTTACCAATACAGATGCTTCTTTCAGTGAATAGGATTTTCCCTCTTCAATCTTGCTTAAAGCCAACTTTCGATTTCTTGTTAGTTTACTCATGTCTCAATTGAAGTTTTAATTATTTACATTTTCGGGGAATTTCCCTGATACCGTGATACCCATGCTCCGAGCCGTTCCGGCTACCATTCGCATCGCTGATTCAAGTGTGAAGCAGTTGAGGTCGGTCATTTTTTCCTCCGCGATCGTCTTTACCTGATCCCAGGTAACTTTGGCGATCTTATCGCGGTTAGGTTCAGCTGAACCGCCTTTCTTCTTGCTCACTTCCAGTAATTGAATCGCAACCGGTGGTGTTTTAACAATAAAATCAAAAGACTTGTCGGTGTAATAAGTGATTACCACGGGCAATACTTTACCGGCCTTGTCCTGAGTTCTGGCATTGAATTGCTTGCAAAACTCCATGATATTGATCCCCTTGGCTCCCAAAGCGGGTCCCACGGGGGGAGATGGGTTTGCAGCTCCTCCTTTTATTTGTAATTTTAGTTGTCCGGCAACTTCTTTAGCCATTTGTTTGATTTTAATAAATTACGGTTTTCGAAACACTTTGAAGAACTTACAGAATCTGCGTAACCAAATCTCTGACTACTCCTTCTCTACTTGCATATAACTCAACTCGAGGAGTTGTTTTCGTCCGAAAATTTTAACCATCACCTTGAGCTTCTTTCTCTCGTCGTTCACTTCCTCTACTACACCGGAGAAACTGCTGAAGGGACCGTTGATCACCTTCACGTTTTCTCCCACGTAATATTTCATATCCATTTCTTCGCCAGCCTCTTCCAACTCATCCATCGTTCCGAGGATGCGCTTTACCTCCGATTCCCTTAACGGTTGGGGATTAGCAGTGTTGGGCAGAAAACCGGCCACGTAATTGATATTTTTAAGTTCGTGGATTACCTCACCCGTCAGTTCAGCTTCAATGAGCACGTAGCCGGGAAGATAAGCGCGTTCTTTCATCACTTTCTTACCGCTTCGAACTATATAAGTTTTTTCCGTGGGGATGAGGACTTGAGAAATGTATTTCCCTAAATCGGATTTTTTAATCTCTGACTCAAGATACTCTTTGACCTTATTTTCTTTTCCACTAACGGAACGTAACACGTACCATTTTTTTCTGTCTTCAGTCATTGTGTATTACTTCAGAATTATAAAATACCGTAGAGTAATTTCAATATCCACTCGAAGAGAGAATCCATACCGAACACTACTAAGGCAATTATAAGGGAAGCAATCATTACAATTACCGTACTGCCGGAGAGCTCTTCTCTAGATGGCCAGGATACCTTATGAACTAACTCGTTATAAGAATCCTTTAAATATGCAACTATTTTTTTCATTGATTTCGGATCGTTTCGCACGGGTCGAGAGACTCGAACTCCCGACACCTGGTTTTGGAGACCAGTGCTCTACCGACTGAGCTAGACCCGTATGAACCCCGCTTTATCGCGGGGTCTTCTTTTATTTACACCCGTGGGTTATTTCTCTCGTGAGGAGAGATAATAAACGGATGAATTAGTCAATCAATTCAGTGATCTGTCCTGCACCTACCGTGCGGCCACCTTCACGAATCGCGAAACGAAGTCCCACGTTACATGCTACCGGGTAGATCAGATCTACTTCGATGGTCACGTTATCGCCGGGCATAACCATTTCCACGCCTTCGGGCAGTTGTACTTCACCGGTAACGTCAAGCGTACGGATGTAGAACTGCGGACGGTATTTGTTATGGAATGGCGTGTGGCGTCCACCCTCTTCTTTCTTCAAGATGTATACTTCAGCCTTGAATTTGGAGTGAGGTTTAACCTTTCCGGGGTGAGAAATTACCATACCGCGTTTGATATCGTCTTTCTCGATACCACGCAGAAGCAGTCCCACGTTATCACCGGCTTGTCCTTCGTCAAGTATCTTGCGGAACATTTCAACGCCGGTAACTACTGATTTTCTTCCTTCGGCACCTAGTCCGATGATTTGAACCTCTTCACCAGATTTGATGATACCGCTTTCGATACGTCCGGTAGCCACGGTTCCACGACCAGTGATCGAGAACACGTCTTCCACGGGCATCAAGAATGGCTTATCTACATCACGCGGAGGCAGTGGGATCCAACTGTCAACGGCTTCCATCAGCTCCATGATCTTGTCTTCCCATTTTTCTTCACCGTTCAGTCCACCCAGAGCAGAGCCTTGGATGATGGGCGTTTCGTCGCCGTCGAAATCGTAGAACGATAGCAGCTCGCGCATTTCCATTTCCACCAGTTCAAGCATCTCTTCATCGTCCACCAGGTCAACTTTGTTCATGAAGACAACCAGTTTAGGAACGTTTACCTGACGTGCAAGAAGAATATGTTCGCGCGTTTGAGGCATGGGGCCGTCTGTTGCCGCAACCACGATGATGGCACCGTCCATCTGCGCCGCACCCGTAACCATGTTCTTCACGTAGTCAGCGTGACCAGGACAGTCAACGTGCGCGTAGTGACGGTTTGCTGTTTCGTATTCAACGTGTGAAGTATTGATCGTGATACCTCTTTCGTTTTCTTCGGGAGCGTTGTCGATAGAATCGAACGAACGAGCCTGCGAGAATCCCCTTTTTCCTAAAACGGCAGTAATAGCGGCCGTTAAAGTGGTCTTACCGTGGTCAACGTGACCGATGGTACCGATGTTCACGTGCGGTTTTGTCCGGGAAAAATGTTCTTTTGCCATAAAATGTCCTATTAATTAGTGTAAATAAAATATGTATTTTTATACGATTCATTATAATTAGACTATTTCTTGCAACTACCTAATACAAGCAAGCTTGACTTTAGTTCGTGTTGCTTCACGAAATAGTTTGTTTATAAATAGAGATGTTCAAGACTAAAGGCTTAACCTCGTTCTTGAAGAGACGTCATATCTTACCGTGAGCCGATGGCGGGAATTGAACCCGCGACCTCTTCCTTACCAAGGAAGTGCTCTACCACTGAGCTACATAGGCAA
>JAAYTC010000095.1 GCA_012518155.1 Bacteroidales bacterium
AAACAATTCTAGAGTCTGGCGAAATTCAATTAGAGACACAAAATAAGGGCGAAAGTTTTCTCTTAAGAGAAAACTTTCGCCCTTATTTTGTGTCTCTAATTGAATTTCGCCAGACTCTAGAATTGTTTCGGCCACGGTTCCTTCTTCATAATCCGTGATTACGAACCGTGTGCCGAGCACTTTTATCAAAAATTCCGAAGTCTCCACGATAAACGGCTCCTTATGGTCTTGGGCTACATCAAAATAGGCTTCCCCCGTTAAATACACGGTCCGATGAGAGTTGAAGTTTTCAGGATACTGTACATGGCTATTTTTATTGATCCAGATAATGGACCCATCCTCTAGCTTTACTTCCCTTTTATGATCTGTGGCGGCAACAACTACTAAAGTGTCGTTGGAGGGTAATAAATAAGAGATCCCAAAAACGATCAAAATCGCGGCCGCAACGCTTGAAATCGTATAAAATATTTTTCGCCTTTTCCTGACTCGGAGGTGTTGATGAAAATGGTGAAATTGGCGCGCAGCAGTTGCTCGGTCTTGAAAATGAATATATGTCGCCTCCCACGCTTTCACGCACAGGATAAAATAACGTTTATTCTCTTTTGATAGCTTAATCCACGCATCAAGCCTCGTTCTCTCCTCATGAGTTGCTTCATTTTCCAAATATTTCACGATAAGAGAATCGATATCCTTGTACTTTGTCATTCTTTTACAAATTATACCCTTACTACTAACACGTGTGAATACAAATAAACCCTACCTCACGATGCGTTTTTTAACAATTCGTGAATAAAGACAAAGGCATGAAATTCCTAAAAATGGGAACCGGACAAAACAAATACTCTGACAACCAATGATTTAATGTTGCATGTAGAGAAAATAATGAAAAACGATAACAATAATCCCAGTACGCCACTCTTAGTCAAGTTTAGTCGAATCTCTTTTAACGCGTTGGTGATATGTTTTTCCACGGTTTTTATGTTCAAGTTCAATTTTTCCGAGATCTCCCTGTTCTTTAACCCATCTTCTCTACTTAATAAAAACACCTCCTTGCATTTCAAGGGTAATAACCCGATAGAACGATTGATCACTCGCTCAATTTCAAGCGCGTCGATTTGATTATCGGAAGAGAGAGAAGAGAGAGTTTCAAAGTAAAGCTGATCAACCTGAAATTCAAAATCTGAAAAAAGGACATTTTTATTCTCAAATTTTCTCAGCCAATCTATGCTTTTTCTACGTGTCAGCGTGTAAAGATAAGGTTTTAAAGAGTCAGATAGATCAATGGATGTACGACGATCCCAGCATTCCAAAAAAACCTCCTGCACAATATCTTCCGCGACTTCACTTTTCAAAACGATTCGACGCGCGTAAGTTTGGAGAACATTGAAATACTTCTTGTATATTTTTTCAAAATACCCCGCATCCATCTTAATCAAGATTACGATTTAAAATCAATTAAATTAGCAATTACATCGGACGCCACGATCATCCTGTAACTATATAATAATGGAGGAAAAAAACTGCAGGTCACCCACGTTTTATCAATAAACTCTAAAACAAAATCAAAATATATTATTGGAATACAAAAACAAGTGGGCCGAAATATTTTTTAACACAAACAAAATGATTTTCCTGATGTGACTTTATTCCCATTTTTTTAAAATTTCATCCCCTAAAAGTTTCGCTTTCGCGACTGATTGAGTATTGTTCGGATCGATATCGTACTGGGATGGATCGGGGAGAGTTAATTCTGTGCCTTGGTCGATCACGTTTGGGTTTTTGAGAAATTGTTTATTTTCCAAGTAAATATATACCCAAAATTCTCTATTGCCGTAAACATCTTCGGCAACCATGCGTAGTGTGCTTCCTTTGGGCAACAGGAGTTTTTTCTCCCCTACTTTTCTAAGCGAGGTGTTTGGCTTAAATGAGGATCTATCTTGCGATAAAGATGTTGTTTCTTCCGGGGGATCGTTTCTATTTTGCCGAGAATGTAACGTGTCGGCCGATTTATCTCCAAGCCTGTTCGCGGTTCCCAGTACAGGGCTATTGACCGTTGCCGTTAACGCTTTCCGGTTTCGCGTACCCTTGAAAAAAAAAAGAACTGCCAATGCAATTGCCATCCCTCCCAATACAGGCATCCAAACGGATGCTCTCTTTTTCCGTTTTCGAAAGACTTTTGGATCCTCCTTTGGTATCTCTTTTCGCGTACGATAATACACCTCTTTGAGTCCACTAAATCGCACTCCTTCGTTAAGTAGCGTGGGCTCAAAAGCCAAGAAGGAATTATTCGCCTCTTTCTCAAGGTTTTCGTCTGGAAGAAAGTTCAGGGAACTTGACCCGTAGATTGTATCATTATCGTCAAGCGCAGTTATAGCAGCAGCTTCAAATAATATCTCGATAGAAGGAGGCATCAAGTGCCGTTGGTTTACCTCCTGATCAATCAAGATATACTCCGGCTGTTTTATAGTTTTAAAAACACCAAAGTCCGTTATGTCTACCGAGTTGCCACTATTTAATTCATCGACAATGGTATCAATCATTGCATCCAGTGCTTTGGTTATATTTTGTTCCGACCAACCTAGCTGCCCCGACAAGTGTGAAATAAGGTGTTCGCGTGTCATCATTGAAAATAATTTTAGATAATCTCTCCCATCAAATCGAACGGCATTGCCGAGTGAACACGAGCATTATAAAAATGTCCTATTTGCAGCCGACTGCCCTTGTCAATCAGTACCTCCCCATCCACTTCAGGTGAGTCAAATTCCGTGCGTCCAATAAAGTAATCCGGATCTTCCCGATCGATAATCACCTTCATAGTGTGCCCGATCTTTTCGGTGTTCATCGATAAAGAAATTTCTTCTTGGAGAGTCATGAGTTGCTCCATTCTACCCTGCTTTATTGATGCAGGGACATCATCGGTATAATGCTTGTCGTTATAGGTATCTTCTTCGTGTGAATAAGGAAAAGCGCCCAACCGTTCGAATCGGGTCTGCTTTACGAAATCAAGCAATTCCTGAAAATCCTTTTCAGTCTCCCCGGGATGTCCCACCATCATAGTAGTACGCAAGTGAATTCCAGGCACCGCCTCCCGAATTCGCTGGATCAGTTCAATGGTCTGTTGGCGGCTCACATTCCGTCGCATTTTTTTCAGCATGGGGTCGCTAATATGCTGTAAAGCGATATCCAGGTAATTACAAACGTTTTCTCTCTCTCGCATTACCCGCAGTAAATCTACCGGAAAATGGGCGGGATAAGCATAATGAAGTCGGATCCATTTCACCCCTTTTATATCGGCAACCCGTTCAACGAGCTCGGGCAATTTCATCGCACGGTAGCGGTCGACCCCGTAAAACGTTAAGTCTTGCGCGATAAACTGGAACTCTTTTACCCCTTCGTTTACTAATTTTCGCACTTCATCTTCAATCTCTTCCATTGGCCGAGAGCGATGCTTACCGGTGATCAGTGGGATCGAACAATAAGAACAGGTTCTGTCGCATCCTTCTGATATTTTCACGTAGGCGTAATGCGGCGGTGTGGTTAGTGTACGGTCATACGCGAGTTCTTTGTAATAGGATTTCCCCAAGTCGGCAATTAACCCTTTCCAGTCGAATTTCCCATAAAACTGATCCACCTCGGGGATTTCCCTCATCAGGCCTTCACGGTATCGTTCTGACAAACAGCCAATTACGATCAACTTTCTCAAACGATTGCGTTTTTTCTCTTCGGCAAAAGAGAGGATCATGTTGATAGATTCTTCCTTTGCATCGCCAATAAAGCCGCATGTATTAATGATCGCGATATCACCCTTGGGCACCTCAGGATCGTGTGCCACGGTATATCCATTTGCAACCAGCTGGCGCATCAATAATTCCGAGTCGACCAAATTCTTGGAACAACCCATCGTGACCACATCGATCCTGTTCCTAACCATTTTTATTTCAATTACCAAAAAGCGAATCTACGAACTCTCTTCTTTGAAACACCTGCAGGTCTTCAATTCCTTCTCCCAGTCCAATATATTTCACGGGTATCTTAAACTGGTCGGAAATCCCAATCACCACTCCACCTTTTGCGGTTCCATCGAGCTTGGTGATGGCCAATGCCGACACCTCTGTGGCAGCAGTAAAATGCTTGGCCTGCTCAAAAGCATTCTGCCCGGTAGATCCATCGAGAACAAGTAACACTTCGTGCGGTGCACCGGGAACGATTTTACCCATCACGTTCTTAATTTTCGTCAGTTCGTTCATCAGGTTTACTTTGTTATGCAAACGTCCCGCGGTATCAATTATTACTACATCAGCACCATGGGCTTTTCCGGAGCTGACTGCATCGAAGGCCACGGACGCGGGGTCAGCCCCCATCTTTTGCTTTACAACCGGCACACCCACCCGTTGCCCCCATATATCGAGTTGTTCCACGGCAGCTGCCCTAAAAGTATCCGCGGCACCCAGGTATACCGACAATCCTTTTTGTTTGAACTGGTACGCTAACTTGCCTATCGTTGTTGTTTTCCCCACGCCATTAACACCTACTACCATAATCACATGGGGGGCATCGCTCTCGGGAATGGAAAAATCGGATATATCACTCGAGTGATTTTCAGTAAGTAGTTGTGCGATCTCGTCTCTCAGGATGGCGGTTAGTTCATCTGTGCTCACGTATTTATCTCGTGAGACCCGGGCTTCAATTCGCTCGATTATCCGAAGGGTGGTATCCACCCCAACGTCGGATGTCACTAGTATCTCCTCCAGCTCATCAAGGACATTATCATCTACTTTCGACTTACCCGCGACAGCGCGCGTGATTTTCGAAAAAAAAGTCTCTTTCGTTTTCTCCAGACCTTTGTCGAGAGTATCCTTTTTTGATTTGGTAAACCTATTAAAAAAACCCATAGAACCTAACCTTTAAAATAACAACACGTAAAATGGGGAGATTTTCCCACCTATGATACGTCTACAAAGCTACTAAATAGTAAAAACAAAAACTTCCCCACGTGAAAGCGCAGGGAAGTTTTTAAACATATTTAACCGATCTATTTCGTGAAATAATCGCTCACCTGATCGTTCAGTATCATTTCCTCTTTAAAACTGTATGCACCAGTTTCGGGTGATTTCACCATTTTAATAACTTTGGTGTGACTACGACCCGTGGTTGTATTTTTATCGCGAAACCCCGCGACTGCTTTTTTTGCCATAACTTATATTCCCCGTTTACTTGATTTCTTTATGAACCGTCATTTTTTTAAGAACGGAATTATATTTCTTCAACTCCATTCTTCCAGGAGTGTTTTTTCTGTTCTTAGTGGTAATATATCTCGATGTGCCGGGCATACCACTCTCCTTGTGTTCAGTACACTCGAGGATTACTTGTACTCTGTTCCCTTTCATTTTTTTCCCCATACTACTTCCTCCTCTAGTTTACGCGTTTAAAAATCCTCTTGAAGCGGCACGCTTTAACGCCGCGTCTAATCCAATTTTATTGATGGTGCGGAGGCCGGCAGCCGAAACTTTCAAGCTAATCCAGCAATCTTCTTCCACCCAATAAAATTTTTTCTTGAACAAATTCACGTTGAAAATCCGCTTCGTCTTCGTGTTTGAATGCGAAACCTTATTCCCAACCATTGCCCTTTTACCGGTTATTTGACAAATCTTAGACATTGCTATATAATGTATTTTTTATTACTCACGTTTTCAGTGACAGGTAATTCCCGACAAATCAGGGCGCAAAATTAAGCATATAAATTTAAATAACCAAAGATTCCCGTAAATTATTTTTCAAGGAACAAAAGACTCGAACGTGCACACTATCACGTGATGCTCGTAAAAACGGGATGTTACATCTCTAAACGTTCACCTTCGTGACGGGTTAGGTTAGAGTGCCGAAAGCTCAGCATATAATTCATTAAGGAAGTTGAGTGTTGCGTTTCGAGCACCGCTCCTAAGGGCATTATCTTCCCCGGTGGTGTTTACGGCCTGGTCAGTAATCATTTGTTCGGCAGTATACGTTTTAGGAAAACTTGAAGCGTTTTTAGGTTGTTCACTTTGGTATGTAATATCCCTTACCACCAACATGTACCCGGCGTTGGTAACAGACGTATCAAAACGATAACGCATCGTCATTTTACTGCTGCCTGAATTACCCGTCTTAAGCTGCAGCTCTTCGCCGGAACTAATCGTGATTGTACGTCCCTTGTCGTCGAAGCGAATTCCCGACAACAATGGATTTCCCTGAAATCGATCCCTTCCCCATTGTTGCAAACGTTTGTATTGTTGTACAGCATCCACCCCTTCTGCATTGGGAATAAATTGTTGAAAAACTACTTTCCCATTCACGACAGGTACATTGCTAAATGCTACATCCGTTTGTCCACTCACGTTTATAGTGGATATAACAGACGCCAACAGAGATAGGATTATAATTTTTATTTTCATCATATCAAGTTTAGTTCATCTTGGGGGAGTGACATCGCTATCTACCATTATCACAAAATGTTAAGTCGACAAAGCACTTCCCCTCTGTTAACCCTTAACAAACAACAACCCACATTTGTTTTACTGCCGTTTGTCGCGGGCGTTCCTACCATGTTTGACTACAAATCTACGAAAAAGATTAATACCGATATTCAATTCATGAAAAAACAGTCCCTTAAATTTTATTTATCCCTTAAAAACGATTACTTTTGCAACTCAAAAATCAAACTCATATTTTTACACCCTATGTCTGCTAAAAAAACGAAAGAGTCTCGTGCGGAGAAGGGCTTCGAAAACATTGGCGAAGCACTGACAACATCTGAACAGTTTCTTGAAAAAAACCAACGATCCATCTTAATCGGGTTGTTTATCGTGATACTTGCGGTAGGCGCGTACTTGGCGTACCACTACTTGTATAAGGTGCCTCGTAACGAAAAAGCACAAACCGCGATTTTCAAGGGAGAACGTTATTTCCAAGAAGGGAGTGATTCGCTCGCGTTGTTCGGCAACGGGAACGACTATATAGGCTTCGAATCGATTATTTCTCAATACAGCGGGACCAAAACGGCCAGTCTGGCACGTGCCTATGCCGGTTTATCTTACAACCGGATGGGTAATAACGAAAAGGCTTTGGAATATCTCGACAAGTTTAAAGGAAAAGACCTGTTAATCACGCCGGCTATCACCGGTGCCGTGGGCGACGTGTACATGAACATGGGCGATACCAACAAAGCGATAAGTCATTTCCTAAGAGCTGCTAAATCGGCAAACAACGAAATGCTCAGTCCAATTTATTACAAAAAGGCTGGAGAAGCATACCTAAGTATTGCCGACTATGACAAAGCGATAGATGTATTCCAACAGATAAAGGACAACTATCTTAATTCTCCCGAAGCACAGGAAGCGGACAAATACATCATGCAAGCAAAATTACTAAAAGGAGAAAGCAATTAAATTATGGCAACGGAACTAAGCAATCTCTCTTCGTACGACTCGGCCGCTGTACCGTCGGGTGAAGGAAAGCGGGTGGGCATCGTGGTTTCAGACTGGAACTCGTCCGTCACCGGCAAGCTGCTTCAGGGTGCATACGACACGCTCGTCAAGTTTGGCGTGAAGGAGGAAGATATAATTATTGAGCACGTCCCCGGCAGTTTCGAGTTGACGTATGGAGCCAAGGTATTGATCGAACGTGCGAGCGTGGACTGTGTTATCATTCTTGGATGCGTAATTCAAGGCGAAACTCCTCATTTCACTTTCGTCTGCGAAAGTGTTACCCAAGGAACCACGCAACTGAATCTAACGCACGATGTACCGGTTATCTTCGGATTACTCACCACTAACACGCTTGATCAGGCCAAAGCGCGTTCAGGTGGAAGGCATGGGAACAAAGGCGACGAAGCAGCTATCACGGCATTAAAAATGGTCGCTATCCAGTCGAAATACAAATAATTTGTATTATCTTTGCAGCAGAAATAAGGGCAGTTACCAGAGTGGCCAAATGGGGCTGACTGTAACTCAGCTGGCTTACGCCTACGGTGGTTCGAATCCATCACTGCCCACGAAACCAATGTGTCAATTATTCAATATGCCAATATGCCAATTTTAATTAGTCACATTAGCATATTAGTCACATCGGCACATTAATTTTGCGGAAGTAGCTCAGTTGATAGAGCATTAGCCTTCCAAGCTGAGGGTCGCGGGTTTGAGTCCCGTCTTCCGCTCTACAGAGGAGACAAGAAACGCCCCATATCGGGAGTCTCCCTTCCTGCATACTGGCAGGAGTAAAGTCAACGGGAGTAACTTCAAAAGTTACTCCCTTTTTCATGTACTCACCATGTACATCTTTTTACTCGAACGGGAAATTTGATATCCTTTCATGGGAAATCGCTATAGTCACGTATAATTAAATGAGATCACCAAGTGGGAAATAACCGTGCACCTTCCTCTGCCGTCCGCGATCTTACCCAAGGAGGCATTTTCCGGCAGCTGACCACGTTAGCGCTCCCGCTGATGGCCATTAGTTTTATCCAGATGGCCTATAACCTGGTAGACATCCTTTGGATAGGACGTTTGGGAAGCGAAGCTGTCGCCGCCGTGGGTTCGATCGGCATGTTGATGTGGATGATGAACTCGTTCGCGCTCATCTCAAAAGTGGGTGCTGAAATTTCGATTGGCCAATCGATTGGGGCACGTCGCCTCGACAGGGCGTCGATGTACGCGTCGCACACCACTACCATCGCTATCCTACTTGGCACTCTTTTTGGCGTTTTCTTCTTCCTTTTCCCCCACCCTTATGTCTCCTTTTACGAGCTGGAGCCCTCGATTGCTTCCGATGCAGTGGATTACTTGCGGATCATCTCGATGGGAATCCCCATCATGTTCCTTGTCTTGAACTTCTCGGGAATTTATATCGGCTCCGGCCGTAGCGACCTTCCGTTCTATTTTAACGCGACGGGGCTCCTGTTGAATATTCTCTTGGATCCGCTTCTTATCTTCGGTTGGGGTGTAGTCCCCGCCATGGGAATTCGCGGGGCAGCACTTGCCACCCTGATTGCACAGGGTGTAGTGCTTTTCCTTTTTATCTTTCAGCTGAAGAGGCGGGACGGCCTCTTGGGCAAGTTCACCTTTCTTATTCTACCGCGACGCCGTTACACGATCAAAATCCTAAAGTTAGGGCTCCCGGTAGCCGCCATGAACGCGTACTTCGCGTTTATTAATATGAACCTCGCTCGCGTAGCATCGGTGCACGGTGGACACCTCGGCATCACCAGCCAGACTACCGGTGGCCAAATTGAAGGGATTACTTGGAACACTTCCACCGGTTTTTCCACCGCGTTAGGAAGTTTCACGGCACAAAATTACGCCGCGGGAAAGATGCAGCGAGCGCAACGTGCCTTTCGCTACACCCTTCTTCTAATGGGAGCGTTGGGTACAGTAGCTACCGTGGCATTTGTTTTTTACGGCAGCGAGATATTCTCGATCTTTGTGCCCGAGAGAGATGCCTATTTAGCCGGGGGTGCCTACTTGATGATCTTGGGTTTCTCACAGCTTTTCATGATGCTTGAGATCACCACTCAAGGGATGTTCAACGGGTTAGGAAAAACCACCCCGCCCGCGATTATCAGTATCGTATTCAACACGATTCGTATTCCCTTGGCCATGTTCTTGGGCATGCGTATCGGTGTTACAGGTGTTTGGTGGGCCATTTCCATTACTTCCGTTTTCAAGGGAGTTATCTCGTTCACGTGGTATTACGTGCTACAGAGGCGACTAAAACAGTCGGATAAATCAAGCATTTAGCTCGACTACAGCGAGACCCATTCATCGCTGGACTGAATTTTCAGAATGGGTTCCAAAGTGGAATAAAAACGCAACGTCTGGCTCCAAATCCTAATAGCGGTATTTTTGTAAAAAATTACCAAAAAACATTTTTTTCAACAGTTTACCCTAATTTAACCCCGATAATCCGACCGGCCCGTTCGCATGTTGTACATTTGCCCCTGAATAAAAATTCAACCATTCATGATTTACAATGATGTACAGCAAGAGATCGCGAACAAAATTGAAGAAAAACCCCTATTATCCAATTGGAAAGATTGGAAATGGCAACTGAAACACTCTATACAAACCCTTGAGCAATTCGAATATATCACGGGGATCCATTTCGAGAAAAAAGAACGGGAACAACTTCAACAAACATTCAATAAATTCCCACTATCCATCACCCCCTACTATCTTTCGCTTATTCACACAGAGAACTTTTTACACGATCCCGTGTTTAAGCAAGCCTTTGGGGGTTCGGAAGAGCTAAATACCCTCTCTTCGGAACACGCCGACCCGCTCTCGGAAGATCAAGACAGCCCCGTGGAAGGGATCACTCATCGGTACCCCGACCGTGTACTGTTTCAGGTAAGCAACACCTGTTCGATGTATTGCCGGCATTGCACCCGCAAACGGAAAGTGGGGGATATCGACTTTATCCCTTCTCGAAAACAGTTACAGGCCGGCATCGAGTATATCCAAAATACCCCGGTAATAAGGGACGTGCTGCTCTCGGGAGGAGACCCCTTTATGTTATCCGACACCATGATCGATTGGCTGCTGTCTGAAATAAGCCAAATCCCACACGTGGAGGTAATTCGCATCGGTACACGGATGCCGGTCGTCCTCCCCTACCGAATCACTGATAAGCTGGTCTCCATCCTGAAAAAATATCAGCCGTTGTGGATCAACACCCATTTTAACCACCCCAACGAGATCACCCGTTCCTCGAAAGAAGCTTTGGCTAAACTGGCCGACGGTGGTTTCCCGCTGGGCAATCAGTCGGTTCTCCTTGCCGGGGTAAACGACTGTCCCCGTATCATCAAGTCGCTCTGCCACAAACTCGTTCAAAACCGGGTACGCCCCTACTACCTGTATCAGTGCGACCTGTCGGAAGGATTGTCCCATTTCCGGACACCTATCGGCAAAGGCATCGAGATCATGGAGAGCCTCGTGGGACACACGAGTGGTTTCGCCCGCCCCACTTACGTGATTGACGCACCCGGTGGAGGAGGGAAAATCCCGGTGATGCCCAATTACATTATCTCTTGGACAACCAACAAGGTGGTGCTCAGAAACTACGAAGGGATCATCACTACCTACGAAGAGCCGGACAACTACAAAGAAAAGTTGTGTGATCGCGAGTGCAACACGTGCGACTTGGACCTGAACATTCGTGAGGTCGACGTGAAAGAGGCCGCTATAGGGATCGAAAAATTGCTTTCCAATGCCAACGATACCATTTCGTTGATTCCGGAAGATAACGAACGACTTTTACGAAGGAATGGAAATGGGAACGAGAATGGGAATGGGAATGGGAATGGGAATGAGAATGGGAACAGAAATGGAAATGGAAATGGAAATGGAAATGCCTGATCAAATCGTGGATACCACGAACGGCTCCATCCTTCAACACGGCAAACTGAACGACCGTATTTACCTGATGAAGCTGTCGGATAAAGAAACGGAACATATTATCCACGAAATGGAGCATCTAGCTGCCCTCAATGACTATTCGAAAATATTTTGTATTGTCCCGCCGGACGTTTACCCCCTTTTCATGTCGGACAGGTATCTCTTAGAAGGTTATATACCGGGATTTTACCGCGGGGAATCGGACGGCCTCTTCGTCTCAAAATTCCGAGGCAACGGCGAACGATTCCACGTCCCGGACAACGAGTTGGCACCGTTCCATCAATTGCTATCCGATATGAAAGGGAAGCCAAAAGCCCCCCCGGTGAATACCCCCCGTTACATGCTCCGTGAATTAAACAAACAGGATGCCAAGGGGATAGCGCACCTCTATTCCGAGGTATTCGAAAGTTACCCCTTTCCGATTCACGACCCGGGATATATCGTGAAAATGATGAATGAAGATGTACGCTATTTTGGCGCGTTCAAGGGCGATGAGCTGGCTGCCCTCTCCTCAGCGGAGGTCGACCCCAAGGAGAGGAACGCCGAAATGACCGATTTCGCGACCAGTCCCCGTCATGCCGGCAACAACTTGTCGCTGCATCTCCTCTCCCACATGGAATCAGCGATGAAGCAGCAAGGCATCTGCACCCTTTACACCATTGCCCGCCTTCTCTCGCTTCCGATGAACAAAACATTCCTCCGGTCGGGTTTCACCTATTCCGGCACGCTCCGCAACAACACCCAAATATCCGGCAGGATCGAAAGCATGAATCTTTTTTACAAACAGTTGTAAACAGATCCGTTGGGAGATCCAATATACCCTATTATAAGCAGATTTTTAAGTAATTCACTTGAGGCGCGGAAGATTAAATAGTATCAACTGGGCGGTATGTTATCGCCTTATCAATACCCGGGCAGAAAGAGGCCGATATCGGTCACCGGGTAATTGAAATGATTGCCCACGTAGGAGTTCACCATCTTGCCGGCATACATGTAGAAGCCGGAGGCGAAGCCACGGTCGAACCGGGCAAAATGATCGAGTCCCCCGCGATCGCCCATGGAGGTGAAGAGCGAGACAAACAGGTTGCTCAGTGAGATGGAGGCGGTGCGAGCCACCCTCGAACTGAGACTCATTTCGCAAAAATGCAACACTCCATGTTTTTCGAAGGTGTCGGGATGATCCGGCAAGCAGGCCTCCATGGTGGTCTCGAAACAACCACCCTGTGCCATCCGGAGGTCAATAATAATCGACCCTTTCTTCATCTCCCGGATCAAGTCTTCCGAGATGCGATAAAAATGGGTTTTATTGATGTACTGCATGGCACCGATCACCACGTCCGCCGACCGGAACACGTTTCGGAGCACGTTAGGTTGAAGCGTGGAGGTATACACCGGGCTTCCCAGCTCATGGCGGATCGTTCGCAGTTTCACGATATCGTCATCAAACACCTTCACCGAAGCACCTTGCGCCAAGGCAGAACGGGCAGCCATCGTGCCCGCTACTCCCGCCCCGATGATCACCACCTCGGTAGGCGTTACACCGGGGATGCCGCCCAAGATGATTCCTTTCCCACCGTGCGCGTTACTCAATAATTCTGCCGCGAGAGCAATAGAGGTAACCCCTTCGATCTCGGAGATGGCCGTCACGAAGGGAGAAACACCCGAACCTTCATGCAGGAGTTCGTAAGCCAGCGCGTGAATTCGTCTATCACTCATCAACTTGAGGATAGGCGTGGTAAGCTTATGGATATAGAGGAACGAGAAAACGGCCGCCCTACGTCGCATCATCTGCACCTCTTCCAACGTGGGAGGCAGGATCTTCAGAATCAGATCGGCTTGAAACACCTCTTGAGCGGTCTCCACGATCTCGGCACCCGAATCGGCGTAATAGCTGTCGGCATATTGGATAGTGCGCCCGGCACCTGCCTGCACCAATACCCGGTATCCGGACGAAACCAACAATGAAACCGTTTCAGGGGTAAGTGCCAACCGTTTCTCTATTTCTTGATCCTCTTTGGGGATCCCGATTACAGCAGAAACCCGCTGTTTCTCGGCTTTCAGCATCAACTCACGTACCACGAACGACGTGCTCTGTTGGGAATCGTGTATCATTCTTTATTCTTTAATTCATTTTCTAATCCACTCACCGTAAGGTGTATATCCTGCTTCGTAATTACCCGGCCGGTATGATAAACGATACGCGCCATCAAATAATAACGTTCCCTACGGGCCAGATGTTCCCTGATAAAAGGCACGAGCTCTTTTCTCGATTTACCGGCTATAAGGGGGCGGACCGTTTTCGAGGCCGATAGCCTATCTGCCAATTCTTCCGGTTCTGCCTGAAGATAGATCGTAGTACCAACCTTGTTCATCAACTCCATGTTATCAAAAAAACAGGGAGCACCGCCCCCAGTAGAGACAACCACGTTTTCGAACTCTGCTACTTCTTGCAGCGATTGCCGTTCGGCTTGTCGAAATCCATCCTCCCCTCTCTCTTCGAAAAGTTGAGGGATTGTCCTCCGGTATTTGGCTTGGATGTATGCATCCAGGTCAATAAAATCGAGGGAGAGCGATTTTGCAAGTCGCTTTCCAACAGTGGTCTTACCCGATCCCATATATCCTACGATAAAAATTCGTTCCATATTATCACGAATGATTATAAAGCATCATTAGGGTTTTGTATTTAGTTATGACATACATAAGCCCTTGAAACAAAAATTACAATAAAGGGGCAAACAGCCGCATTACTGATTCCATGAACCTCATGGTAACAGGCCGTTTAACCCACTCTCTTAAAATGACGATCTCGGATTCTCGCTGATCTTCAGCGAATATTTCATTCGCGTCGGCCGTGACCTTTTCATCATATATAAACGCTTCTACCTCGAAATTTTGCTCGAAGCTGCGTGAATCGAAATTGGCCGACCCGATAAGTGTCAGTGATGTATCGAAAGTCATTGTTTTAGAATGAAGAAATCCCTTTTTGTAAAAGTAAACCTTCACTCCCGCTTTTAGCATATCCTTAATGAACGAACGGGAAGCCATCTGCACGAGAGGGACATCGGAGCGCTTCGAGAGCATGATCCGCACATCGACCCCCCGAATAGCCGCGGCTTGGAGCGCATCGATCATCGCGTCGGGTGGTAAAAAATAGGGGGT
This sequence comes from Bacteroidales bacterium, assembly GCA_012518155.1. Lineage (GTDB taxonomy): Bacteria > Bacteroidota > Bacteroidia > Bacteroidales > Dysgonomonadaceae > Proteiniphilum. Next base: position 14,586 of record JAAYTC010000095.1, read on the forward strand.
TTGGATAAAAATCGATTGCTTCGCGTCGTAAATTGCCTGCATAATACCATGCGATATCTCGTTCATTTCACTCAGCGGACCACTATTAACTATCTGCATAGGGCTTTCACCGTAATTACCCAACATTGGGAAGTATTCCCGCGAAGTGATCAACGTTTGTGACACGAAATACCAATCGATCAAAAAAACTGACTGTAGCCCTTGTACCCCTTTACCTTCAATTCGAGCGTGAGTATCTCGCCAACAGCCCCATGAAAATCCGGTGAGGTAGCGGTCTGCAACATTCATTCCTCCCACGTAACCAATCTGCCCATCAATCACGACAATTTTTCGGTGTGTTCGATAATTGATCCTCGACGTGAGGGCAGGCAACGTCAATTTCAAGAAGGGCTCCGTTTCGATTCCTGCCTTTCGAAACTCTTCAAAAAACTTCTTCTTTGTCTTTCTTGAACCAAAACTGTCGTAAATAACACGCACCTCCAATCCCTCTTTTGCCTTTTGGATAAGTGCTTGTTGAAGTCTCGTGCCAATCGCGTCGTCCAGCAGCACGTAATATTCAACGTGAATATGTTTTTTCGCTTGTTCGATATCAGCAAACAGCGCGTCGAATTTATCGTTGCCATTGGTGAATATTTTCACATCATTCCCACCCAACAATGGGGTATAATCCAAATTTTTGAGAAGCTCGATCAGGTTTTCATGCTCACCCGGGTAAGAGACCTCCGTCAATTCTCCCATCTCATCCAATGGACGCTTTTTTAACTTGTTATACATCCGTTTGGAAATAATATGCCGCTTAGTAATATCTTGTCCAAACATGGCATACCAGATAATTCCGACCACCGGTAAGAAAACCACCGCTAATACCCACGCCACCGTTTTGATGGGGTTCCTGTTCTCGGAAATCACCACCACCACGATACTCACGACGGTGAGAAGGTAAAAAATCTCGATAATCAAGAGTACTGTATCGTTCAACTGCATAGCTGTTACCGGTATTTTCCTTCGTCGATATCTTCTAGTATATTTAAATAGGAGTGATAGCGGCTCTCGCTGACATAATGTTTTTCTACCGCTTCGAGTACCGCGCAATCGGGCTCGTTAAGGTGCATGCAGTTATAGAATTTGCATTTTTCTGATAATTTAAATATTTCAGGAAAATAATGCGAGACCTCCGCTCTCTCCATGTTAATTGTACCAAAGCCTTTAATCCCTGGAGTATCGATAATAAATCCACCGTTATCCAACTCGATCATTTCGGAGAAAGTGGTCGTGTGCGTCCCCATTTGATGATAATCAGAGATATCGCCTATTTTTTGCACTTCCCTCCCTTGCAGCTCATTGATTATACTCGACTTACCCACTCCGGAGTGGCCAGCGATAAGAGTAACATTTCCTCGGGTTAATTCATCGATGCGATCCATACCTTCGCCCGTTTCAGCGGAAGTTTTGATGCAGGAATATCCGATTACCGAGTAGAGGTGTATTAGTGCATCGAGGTATTCTGTATCCTCCTCATCGTAGAGGTCTATCTTGTTAAAAACAAGATAAACTGGCACCGAATAGGCTTCGGCCGTTACCAGGAACCGGTCGATAAACACCGTGGTCGTTTCTGGAAAACGGACGGTGATACAGAGCAATGCCCGATCGATATTAGCGGCAAGAATGTGCGCGTGTTTGGAGAGGTTTGAAGCTTTGCGAACAATATAGTTCTCGCGATCTTCAATCGCGGTAATAAAACCGGTATTGTCAGGACTCACATCCACCTGCACCCAGTCGCCCACCACGATAGGGCTCGTGCTCCGGATGCCTTTCAGTCGTAAGTTTCCCCTTGCCCAGCAAGTCAAGTCGTTTCCTCTCTCATCCCGCACTTGGTACAAGTTTCCGGTATTTTTTATCACCCGGCCCCTAACTCCTACCCTACTTTCACCCGCCCCTTTCGTTGTCAAACTGTCAAAATCTCCTTCTCTTTTTCGGCAAACATATCATCCACTCTCTTGATAAACTTGTCATGGACTTTTTGAAGCTCGTTTTCACCATCCTTCCCCACGTCTTCCGCCAACCCCTGCTTGACTGCTTTTTTTATTTCATCCATACCCTCCCTGCGGGCGTTACGAATACTGATTTTCGCGTCTTCAGCCTCTTGCTTCGTCTGCTTAACAAGCTGTTTACGACGCTCCTCGGTAAGGGGCGGTATACCCAGGCGTATAACCTCACCGTTGTTCTCGGGGGTGATGCCCACGTCGGAATCCTGAATGGCCTTCTCCACCACTTTCAACATCTGTTTTTCCCATGGTTGCACGAGAATGGTTTTTGCATCGGGAGTGGTCACCGTGGCCACGTTAGACAACGGGACAATACTTCCATAATATTCAACGCGCACACCATCCAATATACGCGGATTCGCGCGGCCGGCGCGGATGCGAGAAAAAGTTTCATCCAGAAACTCGAGCGTCATCTCCATTTTTTCTTCCGCTTCTTGTTTGATCTTGGTCGTTTCCATAACTTCATTGTTTTTTACTGTTCCGAAGCAAAAATAGTGAAAAAATTGTAATTGTCACCTATCAATCCGTGATAAGAGCATAATTAAAGATGCACAAGCGTACCAATATCCTCCCCTTCAACTACTTTTTTCAGGTTCCCTACAGTGTCCATATCGAAAACCACGATGGGTAAGTTATTCTCTTTGCAGAGAGTAGTGGCCGTTAAATCCATTATCTTAAGTCCACGTTCGTATACATCCTCGAACGAAATAGATTGAAACTTCGTGGCAGTAGGATCTTTTTCAGGATCGGCCGTGTAGATTCCATCCACCCGCGTTCCCTTAAGCATAACATCGGCTTCCAGTTCTATTCCTCGTAGTGCCGAGGCGGTATCGGTGGTAAAAAAAGGGTTCCCGGTACCCCCCGCGATAATAACAACCTCGCCACGCTCCAAAGATTGAATAGCTTTCCATTTGGAATAAAATTCACCGATCGGCTCCATCCGAACAGCGGTATATACCCGGTTTCGCTGGCCGATCGCGCTCAATGCCGAGCTCAAAGCGAGACTATTGATAACGGTAGCTAACATTCCCATTTGATCGCCCTTTACCCGGTCGACCCCCTTGGCGGTGCCGCTCAACCCCCGGAAAATATTACCTCCCCCGATCACTATACTTACTTGAATACCCATGCGAGCAGCCTCGTGAATCTGCCCCGCGTATTCGTTTAATCGCTTTTCATCGATCCCATACTGCTGGCTACCCATCAGCGATTCTCCACTTAGCTTTAGTAAAATTCTGTTATACTTCATATACTTTTTGATTCTGGCACATTCGCGTATTTGATTTCTTTAAAAGCGTAACTTCGCGCTTCACCCTCTAAAGTATTCATTATAAGGTGACCCGTCGGCAACACATCCTCAATTATTGCTTGAAAGCGCCCGTTTTTATCTTCATACCAATGATACTCGTTTCGTCGGTACAGGTTGAGCATATACTCCTCTTCAATCGCGCTAAATTTTCCTCTTTGTAGATTTCGATAGAGTTCAAAAAACTCTAAGGTAAAAAAATCAATCAGTCGCACCCTATCATAGGGCGAACCGGTAATTTGACGAAGTGATACCGGGTTTGGCAGATCGGGAGAAAAACTTTCTTGATTCACGTTGAGTCCTATACCTATCACCGAATTCTGGATGCGCTTACCGAACAAATCGTTCTCAATTAGCATTCCACATATTTTTTTCTCTCTCCAATAAATGTCGTTGGGCCATTTGATCCGGATATCATCCGTGAACTGATCGAGTGTTTTTTTCACGGCCAACGATGCAATCCGTGAGATAATAAACTGCGCATTGGCCGCGACATTTTCAGGATAAATAAGCAAGCTAAACAGAAGATTCTGTCCTTTCTCGGAGCTCCATCCGCTTCCCATCTGCCCCCTTCCTCCGGTTTGATAATCCGCTACCACCAGAAGCCCCTCCTCTTCATCTAGCTCCTGCAACAATCGCTTCATGTAGCTATTCGTGGAATCCACCTCTTCCAACCAAATCATCCGATGCCCGTTACTCGATCGATTCATCATATTGCTTTTGTATCTTTTTAGGTAGTTTCTTTATCACTTCCTCCACGGAATGATGTATCCACCCTTTTAGCTCTTCTAACGACATATTTCCATCCAAATAGATGGTATTCCAATAGGTCTTGTTCATATGATAGGCTCCCTCCACGCAAGTGTACTTCTCTCGTAACCGAGTTGCTTTCACGGGATCGCATTTTAGGGAGATACATAACCGCTCTGCATCGGTCGGTATCATGGCAAACATCTTTCCCATCACCTTTATCACGATGGTGACCTCATCAAAAGGGGTAGTAGCTTCTGCTCCCTTTATAGAGAGGCAATAGTCAAACAGTTCTTCGATATTCATAGTTAGCTGTTCCTAACGAGTTGAATCATTCAGGGAATGACAGAAATGCATCTTCGATATGATCCATTTCAAACCGCTTCTCGTCCCATAATACCGCCACGATATCAAACCGGGCCGGTTTGTCGATGCGGTGCTTTTTCAAATAATGGCTTGCTGCTCGCACCATACGGCGCATGCGTTGCATACCGACAGCCTCTTCGGGATCACCCCACACGGTGGATGCGCGTGTTTTCACTTCTATAAAAACAATAAACTCATCGCTTAAAGAAATGATATCAATCTCGTACCCCCGGAATCTCCAGTTTTTTTCCAAGATATGATGTCCTTTTCTCTCCAGATAATCGGCGGCTGCTTCTTCACCTTTCCATCCTAGTATGTTGTGTTTGGCCATCTTCAAAAAAGGGCAAAGTACCCATGTACCTTGTAAAAATACAAAATTAAGCCATAAATTCTTCATTTTGGGGGAAATATTTTGTTTTTTTGTAGCGGCAAATGAAAACGGCGCTTTTCGTTTGCAAAAGCCGCCATTACGCGCGCTATTTCAACGTTCAAAGGATGAGAGTAAAAAAAAGTAATTTGTCCGGCCGAGCAAAAACGCGGACCAAGAAAGCCGTGTTTATGCTGAGCGATGAGGAATTTGAATTAATTCACTTCTATCTGAAAAAGTACAAAATAACAAACCGTTCTCGCTGGTTTCGCGAAACGGTAATAGGGCACGTGTTGAAAAACATGGAGCAGGACTACCCGACCCTGTTTGAAGAAAACGAAATGAGGAGATGATGATTTTAAATGATGATTATTTCATGCGTCAAGCATTGAAGGAAGCACACGTGGCATTCGACAAAGAAGAGGTACCTGTCGGTGCGGTGATCGTGGCCGATCAGCGAATCATCGCCCGGGCTCATAATCTCACGGAGGTGTTGACCGATGTAACCGCTCACGCCGAGATGCAGGCAATTACGGCCGCGGCCAGCGTGTTAGGTGGAAAATACCTAAACGACTGCACCTTGTACGTCACGGTAGAACCTTGCCCGATGTGCGCGGGAGCGTTGCGCTGGGCTCAGATCGATCGCGTAGTGTATGGTGCTTCGGACGAAAAACGAGGCTATTCGAAGGCTTCGAAACACCTCCTTCACCCGAAGACCAAGGTTACCCCCGGCGTGATGGCCGATGATTGTGCCGAATTGATGAAACTCTTTTTTTCTCGTTTCCGATAGATAGCTTAAGCTCTCTCGCGAAGTCTTACGTGCCTCCCGTCGCGGGGACAAATGTAAAAACTCCTCCCCTTTCTTAAACGTTTTACACGGAAAAACGTTAATATTGCATAACCAATACAAGATAGCATGGATAAAAGATTAAAACAGCAGATCGAATTTGTTTTAGAGGTGGACAAGTTGAAGAACGTGATCCGGCGAAATTACCTGGTAGATGACTCTCGCCGTGAAAATGTGGCAGAGCATTCGTGGCATTCCATCTTAACGGCACTGATCCTATACGAGTATGCCGAAAACAAACCGCAGCTCAACCTCCTTCGCATCGTTAAAATGATCGCTATACACGACCTGGTGGAAATCGAAGCGGGCGACACGTTTATGTTCGACTCGGAGGCCAACATGGAAAGATTTAACCGGGAAAACCAAGCCGCGAAAAAACTATTCACGAAGCTTCCCTACGATCAAGGAAAAGAGTATTACGACCTCTGGCTCGAGTTCGAGAAAGAAGAGACCCATGACTCCATTTTCGCGGCATCGGTCGACAAGATCATGCCCGTGTTATTGAACACCTATAGCTCGGGCATCAGTTGGCGAGAAGCAGATGTAACATCCGATATGGTATTTGAGACATTGAAAGGAATCAAAAAAGGGCCGCGAAAAATCGAAGAACTTTTGAAAGAGCTCGTTAAATTAGCCGAAGAGAAGCAGATACTTTCGTGACCCCGGACAGAAGTGTCGCATTAATCGCACATCAATTTTTGTTATCAAACAAATAGGGACGTGAAAACGTTGTAATATTCCATAGACGATGTTTTTGGAAAATAGAGATGTGCCGAGATTAGAGATGCACCGAAAATAGAGATATACCGAAATTAGAGATGTGGAAAAGATTCAATCCGGAACAGATGAAATAATAACTAAATTATAAAATTAAGAAAACATATGAGTAAAAAAATTGCAGTATTGGTAGGCAGCCTGCGTAAGGGCTCGTACAACAAAAAGTTAGCGCATGAAATAATAAATATTGCTCCTGAATCGTTGGAAATGGAGATCATCGAGATTGGACAGTTAGCGCTGTATAATGAAGACTTGGATGAAAATCCGCCCGCCGAGTGGGTAGAATTCCGGCAAAAGATCAAAGATGCCGATGGATATCTCTTCTTCACGCCCGAATACAACAGATCGGTATCCGCCGTCCTGAAAAACGCGCTTGATGTTGGTTCAAGGCCATACGGTCAAAATAACTGGGCCAGCAAGCCGGGGGCAGTTGTAAGCAGTTCGATCAGCGCGTTAGGCGGTGCTGTAGCCAACCACACGCTGCGTCAATCATTGGTTTTCTTGGATGTTTACACGATGCAGCAACCGGAAGCATATATAGGAAATACTATGGGACTTTTCGACGAAAACGATAAACTCAAAAGCGAAGATACGCGTGCTTTCTTGAAAAGTTGGGTCGATGCTTTTGCCGCATGGGTACATAAGTTCTAAACAGGACATCAAATCTCATTTAATTAATACCGAAAGGGTGAGTCGCGTAGTGGACTCACCCTTTCTTTATACACATTTCTCTGGTCTTAACTAAACCGGTAAAAAATCACAATCGCATCCACTACTTTATTACAGCATCTAACGATCGGCTAATCGCAAAGAAAGACGATGCTCTCCTGCTTCCAGTTTTACCGTGCGATCTCCCTCCATACCGTCGGGTAGGTAGAGTGTGGCACTGCTGTTCGGGGGTACGCGCACAGAGTAATTAACTTGATCACCTTCACATTTCCATTTTGACGAGATCGTACCGTACCGCGAATCGAAAATTGCTTCAAACTCATCCAAATCTTTCATGAAATGGGGACGCAAGATGATATGCTTGAACCCCGGCTGTTCGGGATCGGGGAAAATACCCCCTAACCCTTTAAAAAACCATGCTCCAATTTCCCCGAACATCATATGATTGTCCGATATATCCCGTTCAGCATCTAGGTCCCAATTCTCTAGCAAGGTAGTGGCACCATTCACGATCCACCATCCCCACGAGGGGTAGCTGTCTTGTACGGCTACCTTGAAGGCTACCTCAGGATAACCATTTTCGCTCAACGCGTTCAGAATGGCTTTAGCACCGAGCACGCCTACATCGAGATGAAAATCATTCTCTTCAACCTTTTTAGCAAGACTCCCTGCCACTTTCGAGATCATATCGTCGGGAACAACCTTCCACTGAAGGGGAACGCTCAATTCGGTTTGCGTGCCACTCGCGTAAATAGCGGTCTCACGATCAAGGTACTTGTGATTGATCGCATTTTTTATATTTTCCGCCAACCGGGAATAGTAGCGATGATCCTCCATCTTCCGAAAGAGCAAGGCGGCATCGGCCAGTATTTTCGCGTCCACGTGGAAATATACAGAGGAAGTCAACTCCAAGTTCGATCGTGACTTCACCGGCACCCAGTCGCCCCTCCCCCACGAAGTTAAATGATCGGGACTCATACGATCCACGTGGTCGACATAGCGTTTTATATGATCGTAATTCTCCCTCAAGATGGTATCATCACCGTAAAAGAGGTAAACATACCAGGGAATAATCGCGATGGTACTCGTCCAATCCAACCCGTTATGCGTACCATACCCCCATCCACCGGTAGGAATAATATCGGGAAGTACCCCGTTGGGTTGCTGTTCATCGCGGTGGTCACCCAACCATTTTTCATACACCGTGATACCATCAAAGTTATACAGTGCTGTTTCAATGGCAAAATGCCCATCGCCTGTCCAACCATTTTTCTCACGTTGGGGGCAGTCGGTAGGATACCCCATGAGATTTGATAAGTACGCGTTGTTCGTCGCCCACCAAATACGGTTGAGCAATTCGTTGGAGCTTTTAATGCTTCCCACGGGAGATACGTCGCTATGCATAAAGTAAGCTACCAGATTTTCTTCGCCCAACTCGAGGGGTCGGTCTGTGGTTACCTCCACGTACCGAAACCCTTTGTAATTGAAACGAGCCATGAACTCGTCCTCACCCTCTCCACTTAAGAAAAGGACATCGGTCTGAAACGGGTCCGTTTCGTTATCCCCTCTGTAATAAACATCAATATTGGATAGGTCGATACGCCCGTTATCGTGAAGGCGTTCCCCGTGTTTAATCCGTAATTGCGTACCTCTCGGTCCCGCC
>JAAYTC010000096.1 GCA_012518155.1 Bacteroidales bacterium
ACTCGCTAAAGAGGCGGGCAGCGCGCGCGCGTTCAACGTGGTGATGCTGGGGGCCGCTTCATCCTACATCGGGATAGCAGAGGAGAAGCTGGAGAAGGCAATCGCCCGGTTTTTCAAACGAAAAGGAGAGGAGATAATTGGCATGAACATGAACGCGTTCAGGCTGGGGAGAGAACATGCAACGAAAGAGTATGCAACAAGGGAATAGAATATGGAATCCCGAAAGGGAGTGCGCCGACAGGGAGCAGATGCAAAAATTGCAGAGCGAACAGCTAACTCGGATGATACAACGGATGTATGATCACGTGCCGTTTTACCGGGATAAATTGAAGGAGGCAGGAATCGAGCCGGGAGATATACGGTGCGTGGAGCAGCTGAAGACGTTGCCTTTCACTACAAAGGCAGATTTGAGGGATAACTACCCGTTTGGATTATTTACCGTGCCGCAGGGCGACGTGGTGCGGATTCACGCGTCGAGCGGCACCACGGGGAAACCGACGGTGGTGGGATACACCCAACAAGATATTGATACCTGGGCAGAGGTGGTGGCCCGCAGCCTCGCCATGGCGGGGATTCATCGAGGCGACACCATCCAGGTGGCCTACGGGTACGGGCCCTTTACCGGGGGGCTGGGGCTTCATTACGGGGCGGAGAAGATCGGGGCGACGGTGATTCCTATCTCGAGCGGGAACACGCGGAAGCAGTTGCAGTTCATGACCGATTTCGAGGCAACCGTCCTGGCTTGCACTCCCTCCTACGCGGCGCACTTGGGGGAGAGCATCCTCAAAGAGGGAATTGAAACGAAAAAAATCAAACTGCACACGGGTGTGTTTGGCGCGGAACCTTGGACGGACGAGATGCGGCGAGAAATAGAAAAGCTGTTACGCATTAAAGCGTACGACATCTACGGGTTGAGCGAGGTGATCGGCCCGGGGGTCTCGATGGAGTGCGACTGCCAGTGCGGGAACCACGTGTTCGAGGACCATTTCGTGCCGGAGGTAATCCATCCCGACACCTTGGAAGTACTGCCCGATGGGGAGATCGGTGAATTGGTGTTTACCACCATCAGCAAGGAGGCGATGCCTCTGCTCCGTTATCGTACGCGCGACTTGACGCGGCTCTGCCGGAAGAAGTGCGACTGTGGACGAACGCTGGTGCGCATGGAGAAGTGCTTGGGGCGGACCGACGATATGTTGATTATCCGGGGCGTGAACGTGTTCCCCTCGCAAATTGAATCGGTGCTGCTGGATATGTCGGAGACCACGCCGCATTACCAACTGATCGTGCGACGGGAGAATAACCTCGACACGCTGGAGGTAAAGGTGGAGATCGACGAACTGAACTGGTCGGACAGTATCCGTGAGCTGGAGGCAATCCGGGGCCGGGTGCACCATAACATTCGAAGCATGCTGGGAATCAGTGCAACGATCAAGCTGGTGGAGCCCAACAGCATCCAACGATCGGAAGGGAAGGCGCAACGGATCCTCGACTACCGGTAATAATGAGATATTCAAGTTTCGTATATAATTATGAAATGTATGCAACTAAAACCTCCGTCTATCGATGTTTTGTGACCCATTACGGCTCTCATGCACTAAAAGAGTAAAACTCACTTCGTTCAAACAACTACTCTTTTTTACGCTTATTTCGAGCCATGGGTACCCACGAAACATCTAAAGGACTCCACTTTGGTTACATCCATACGAGTTGCGAAATTTGGGTTAGAGAATTAAATGAAATCAAATAAACTAACACGATGCATATTCAACAATTGTCTGTTTTCTTGGAAGACCGGTCGGGGCGACTTACCGAGCTGACCCGTATCCTGGCGGAGAACGATATAAATATCACGGCACTGAACCTGGCGGAGACGACCGACTACGGGATCGTGCGCATGGTGGTGGGCAGGCCCGTATTGGCCAAAGAGGCACTGGAAAAAGCGGGCTTCTCGATCGGGCTCACCGACGTGGCCTGCGTGAACATGGCGGACCAGCCGGGCGCGCTGCATGGCGTATTGAAAATTATTACCGACGGGGATATCAACGTGGATTACATGTACGCGTTTTCAAATAATGGCGTTGCCTTGGCGGTAATCCGGGCCGAGAATATTCCTCAAGTGACGGAGTTGCTCGAAAGAAAAGGAGTGAAACTACTGTCGCAACGCGATATTTACCAACTGTAATCATCACATTAGTCACATTAGTCTCATTATTCACATTAACTACTATGTCTCGTTTTGCAAGCAGCGTTGCTAACCTCCGTTCATCGGAGATACGCGACCTGATGAGCCTGGCAACGGCTCCCGATATGATTTCATTTGCCGGTGGCATGCCGGGGAACGAACTGTTCCCGATTGAAACCATCGACCGGATTTACCACTCGCTCACGCTCAAAGAGAAGCAGGTGGCGCTCCAATATGG
>JAAYTC010000097.1 GCA_012518155.1 Bacteroidales bacterium
ATCTGGTACGATAACTTTAGCAACTGGAGCGCTTATTTCGCGCAACGTCTGGAAAACGATCTGCTTGAATCTTTCTCCGGAGAAATGGGTGGGCGGCCTGGAGTTTTGCGTGCGAGTGACACCGGAGGAGGACCATGATTTCATTCGTCGTTTCCGGGAGGACATGTCGCGACAACTTCGCTTAGGCAACTATTACCTGGGGGATATCCGGTCGATTCCTGCCATTAAGGAGGCGACTCAAATGGATAACGTGAACGACCTGAAGATGCGGATGTTTGTTATTCTCTTCCTGCTGGTCAATATCCTGCTTGGGATCATCGGAATCTTCTGGTTCCGAACGCAACACCGTCGAAGCGAAATCGGCCTGCGTGTATCGTTAGGCGATACATCCGCCCAAGTATTAAAGAGATACTACACCGAGGGATTGCTTCTGCTTACCGCAGCTATGATTCCCGCCCTAATTATCATCTATATTCTTGGCAGGGAAGCAATCCTCCAGGTATACCTGATGCCATTCACCGCGACCCGCTACCTCATCGGTTTTGGTATCACCTACCTCCTTTTGGCCGGCATGATTATCCTCGGCATCTGGCTCCCCGCACGAAAAGCAGTTAAAGTTCCCCCGGCAGAAGCATTGCGGGATGAATGATTTTGATGATGTGATAATTTATCGATTTGATAATGAAAACTATATACCGATATGTTTGATCCGACTGATTCTGTATCGTCCTGAAGTTTATAGAATAAAGCATCATGCAATCTTTGCAGATGCTTCCCGCATCTTGTTTGAAATATCTAATAATGCATTTTTCAGTATTTCCATTTCAGAGGAGGTAAAACTCACAGGTTTGCCATTGACGATATTACCATTGATCCGGTGTGCCAACCAGGAACGTGAGCGTTTAAAATATGTTTCAGCGATATAGGTGATGGAGACTACCTTGGTGATTTCCTCCAAATCTACCAGACTTTTTAGTTCGTTGATACGACTGCCCACATCCGTGAGAACGGTTTCAATACCTTCAGCCGGCAAATTCCTGTATTTTTCTTTCAGTGAAAGATTAAACTCCTCTTGCTCTTTTTCAGTCCGATTATTAAGGGATCTTTCTAAATCTTTATATACTTCAGACATAATAGGTAGGTTTTATGCCCTTTCGGGAATTTGTTTGTTACTCTTCAATTTTTTTCAATAATCTGTTCATTTCATCCAGATACTTGTCTACTAATTTCTGATATTCAGGTAAATTATTGAATTCCTCTTTTTCAGTGATCCCTTCAATTATCATCTTGAGGGTCTCAATCTGTTATTTAATTTCTTCTTTCTTCACTTCAGAAAAGATTTACCTGTTAAACGTAATAGCACAAAAATAATAACGAAATCGTTATTAAGCAAGTGAATCAACAATTATTTGACAGCCATAATGGCATCAAACAACTCAATGCCATTGATTGGCTCTTAACCATAGAAGAGTAAATCACAGCAGAGTATAACCACTGTCCGAATTCGAACCTTGTAGTGTTCGTTTTCGGACAGCACGTATTCTACATATCACTAACACACAATCTATTACATTTCTGGCATACGCTTTGTTTACTGATAAAAGACAATTGAGACGATAGGCATTGAGACAAGAAAAATCAATGCAACAGAATTGGCAAAGATCGATACAACAAAGATTGATACAACAGAAACCGTATGCGAAAAATCAGTTATAACACTCTACTTTTTTTCATTTTGGCGACGGGGGTGTCGGCACAACAGGTGCTGACGCTCCCCGAAGCCATCGAACTGGCGCACCGGCAGTCGGTGGATGCGGCGGTAGCACTCAACGAACTGAAGACTTCCTACTGGGAGTTCCGTACGTACCGAGCCGACCTGCTGCCGGAGGTGGGGTTTTCTGCATCGTTGCCCGACTACCGGCGAAGCTATAATCTGTATCAAAGCGAGGACGGTAGCTACAAGTTTGTCCGCACCAACTCGTTGGGCATGACGGGCGATATCTCGATCGACCAGAATATCTGGCTCACGGGCGGGAAGCTTTCCCTGAACACGTCGCTGCAGTTCATCGACCCGTTAAATACAGCAGGGGCTCATCGCTACTACATGAGCGTACCTATCGGGGTGACGCTCTCCCAGCCTATCTTCGGAGTGAACAACATGAAGTGGAAACGACGCATCGAACCGGTTCGCTACAATGAGGCGAAAGCGGCGTACCTCGAAAGCACGGAGATGATTACCCTACGCACCATCACCTATTACTTCCAATTGTTGCTCGCGAAAGAGAACATGAACATCGCGGAGCAGAACAAGGAGAACGCCGACCGTATCTTCGAGATTGCCGAAGCACGCCGAAAGATGGGACAGATATCGGAGAACGAACTGCTGCAACTGAAGCTGTCGGCACTCAAAGCGGAGTCAAACCTCACGAAAGAACAATCGGCCTTGAACGGGGCAATGTTTCGTTTGCGGTCGTTCCTGGGGCTAAGCGAAAACGACAGCATCGACCCGCTCATCCCGGAGCTGGAGGGATACCCCGAAATCACCTACGTCGACGTGCTGGAAAAGGCACGGGAAAACAACCCCTTCGCCCAAAATATCCGCCGCCGGCAACTGGAAGCCGATTACGAGGTGGCGCAAGCCAAAGGCGCGCAACGGCAGATCGACCTGTTCGCGTCGATCGGCTACACGGGACAGGAGCAGGCCTTCCGATCGGCTTACCAACACCTGATGGACTACCAGGTGGTGCAGGTGGGCGTGAAAATTCCTATACTGGACTGGGGAAAACGAAAAGGGCGCGTGAAAGTGGCGGAGTCGAACCGGGAGGTCGTCGCTTCTCGCTTGAAGCAGGAGCAGATGAACTTCAACCAAGATATTTTCCTTCTCGTGGAGCAATACAACAACCAGGCGGAACAGCTTCGTATAGCGAGGGAGGCCGACGAGATCGCGCAACGGCGCTATAACACCTCGGTGGAATCGTTCATGATCGGGAAAATAAACACGCTGGACCTCAACGATGCGCAACTCTCGAAAGACAACGCACGGGCCGCCTACGTGTCGGAGATGCACCTCTACTGGTATTACCTCTACCAACTGAGGAGCCTCACCCTGCACGACTTCGTGAACAACTCCGACCTCGATGCCGAATTCGAACGGTTAATTAACCACTAAACCGCTTTGTTCATGACTATTTTATATTTATCTTCGCTAACGCAACAGCCGCTACAGCAACAGCCCTTACAGCAACGGCCGTTGCGCTAAACAAGTCCATCCCTATGCAGACAATACTGATCATTGACGACGATGCCGCGGTGCGTTCCTCCCTCACGCTTTTATTGAAGCGGGCGGGACACGAAACGCACGCCGTTGCTTCCCCCGAAGCGGCACTGGATTTCGTGCGCCATACCCGGCCCGACCTGATGCTGATGGATATGAACTTCTCGTTGGCGACCAAGGGAAACGAAGGGTTGGAGTTGTTGCAGAAGGTGCACGTGTTCTGCCCGGGGGCGCCGGTAATCCTGATCACGGCATGGGGTTCCATCGAATTGGCCGTTAAAGGGATGCAGTTGGGCGCGTTCGATTTCATCACCAAACCGTGGGACAACCGCCAATTGCTGAAATCGGTGGAGACGGCACTCGACTTGGGAAGCCAGAGGCCGGCGGCCGAGCTGCCCAAGACACGGGTGGAGCTGGACGCTCGGTACGATTTCCGGTACTCCCTAAAAACCCACCCCGACGGGTGGACCCGCTTTATCATCCGGTTTAGTTAAATCCAATCAACCCATCATAAAGTAAATAAAAAGCATTGTATTTGTATATTATATGATAGATTGAGCCATCAAATTGCGTCGTGCAGGATTTGCTTTCCCTTAAGCTCATCGGTATAAATATCGGTTACGACATCCATGGGAATATTCAGAATATAACATATCTGACTGGCGATTCTTAGAGATGGTTCGGCACGGCCGACGATAAAATCGTTGACCCGCGATGGGCTGACCTCGAGGATGGAGGCGAGTGCTTTTTGCGTCATTCCCTTCTCTTCCAAACCATTTTTTATCAAAACGCCAATCGTCGGTTTCTCGATAGGATAATGCGCTATTTCATACTCCTCCACAACATCCGATACAAGCGACAACTCCACCATGTTTTTATCGGTCACCGGAGTATTGCCATTTACAAACGGCAACAGTTCCTCCACCCTTGCCCGTGCAAATTCATACTGTTCTTTCGTTACTTTGCTCATAATTATCCTCTTTAAAATGATTGTTCTCCTTAAACTTCTCTTCTTCTCTCAAATGGTTGAACAGTCAATTTTATCATATTCACCGTGCGTGCCCACGAAACGAATATAAACTGTCCTAATCTGAAAAAGAATCAAAACGACCATCCTGTATTTGTTGCCTTTTATATTGAAAACGTATCGATCATTCCCCACATAATCTGCCTTCGGATAAACAGATTTCAATTCCGCTATATTTTTCCATTGAGCCTCTTTAACAATCGCATACCAACATTCAAGAGCCTCTTTTGAATCTTCTCTTCCTTTTGTTTCATAAAATTCACGCAACGTCCTATGTGCTATTATTACCATCCGCTACTACTTTTCTGTCGATGATAATGCAAATCTAAACAAATAATTTTGAAATACAAAACAAAAGAGCATTATTAGTTTGAAATACAAAATTCGACATAAAGAGGTACCGATTTGATGTTGTTTTCAAAGCCAAAATTCTTTTTGGAAATACGTATGCCATATGGACATTGATATTGAGAGAGGAGGATACATTTACACCGCCAGCGTGTCGAGCATCTTACCAAGGTTGAGGCTGCGGGCCGAGGCATCGAAGATCTTTCGATACTCGCCGTCAAGCTTGTAGAGCGACTCGTGGGAGCCAGTCTCTACCAATCGCCCTTCTTTTAACACATGGATCACGTCGGCATCCACTATTTGCGACAGCGAGTGGGAAATGATCACCACGGTGCGTCCCTCTTTTATGGCGTCGAGGCTCATCTTAATATGTTCGGTGGCGATGGCGTCGAGGCTCGCGGTGGGCTCATCGAGGAAGATCACCGGCGGGTTCTTCAGGAACAACCGCGCGATGGCAATCCGTTGCTGCTGCCCCCCGCTCAAGTTGGAAGCATCGGCATCGTAGCCCTCGGGGAGCGTCAACACCTGATCATGCAGGTACGCCTTCACCGAGGCCTCCATCACCTCCTCGCGGGTCGCATCGATCTTCCCGTACAGGATATTGTCGTAGATGGATCCTTTAAAGATATGGTTCTTTTGCAATACCAAGCCGATGTGGTCACGAAGGGAACCGTTCTCGTACTCCTCCAAGTCGATGCCGTCCAGCGTGATCACCCCGTCGTCCGGTTTATAAAACTTGCTCAGCAGGTTAATCAAGGTACTCTTCCCCGCCCCGCTCAATCCCACGATGGCGGTTGTCTTCCCTTTCTCCAGTGAGAGGGTTACGTCGTACAACGCCTGTTTCCCGTTGGGGTAGGTGAAGTTCACGTCGCGCACCTCGAACTGCCCCTGCACATCCTCCGCCATCACGGGGCCGCCTATTTCCACCGCCCCGTCGTTATCGAGCACCTCGAAGAACCCGTCGGCATAGATGAGCGCGTCGTTGATTTGGTCGTATATACGGTGCAGCTGGCTGATGGGGGCCGACACGTTCCGGAAGAGCATGATATGCATCATGATGGCACCGATGCCCATCTGCCCGTCCAGCACGAGGTAGACGGTCAGAATGATGATCAACACCACCCCGATTTGCTGGATGAACGACTTCAAACTCTCGAACACGTAGCTCGTCCTTCGCGTCTGCAACTGGTTGTCCAGCATCTCCATCTGCACTTCAAACTGCTTCTCGCCCTCTATCTTCTCGCGCACGAAGCTTTTGATGACCGTGATGGAATCGATGATATTGATCAGGCCGTGGTTCTTCCGTTCGCGGTGCCCCCGCAACTCTCGCCGCCACCCTTTGAGTCGGTGCGCTTGCCGTTGGCTCACGTAGAAATAGACGGGAATGATCACGAGTGCCATCAACCCCACGTACACGTTGGCGTTAAACATCACCACCAGCGCGATGATGGCGGTGGAGAACAGCGGCAGGATATCGAGGAAAAAGTTCTGTACCAAGCGGATCAAGCTCTCCACGCCCCGGTTGATCCGCGTCTCCAGGTAACCCGTCTGGTTGCCCGGCTCGGCGAAGAACGACATCTTGTAAGAGAGGATCCGGTCGACCGCCTTCTGCGACAGGTCGCTGCCGACTTGAATACGGATTTTTTCGCCAAAATATTTCTGTCCGAACTGGATACCGATATTCAGCAGCTCGTTGGCAATCATAATGGCCGATATAATCAACAGCAGCCGCATCCCGTTCTGGAACGGGTCGGGCTGGCGGAGCAACTCTTCCACCCGGTTCACCGTCTCGTTCACAAGAATGGGATTCACCTGCGCGGCGAACGACCCGATCAGTGTCAGTAACAGGGTTCCGGCGATCATCCCCTTGTAGGGTTTTACAAACGGGAGGAGGTTTTGGAAAAGTGCTTTAAAGGATTGGTTATAGGTTTCTTTTTGAATCATCGGCAATTGGACTTAGATTCACAAAAAGGGTTTAATTTCAAATAAGAAGCTGATGCACGCTTTTTACATTTATTAAGCGTTTCAACCGGCGTTTTCGATGCGCTCTGTGCGGAATCAAACTCTAGTCAAAGTCTTACCAAAGTCTTATCAAAGTCTTTTATTCTTCTAATGTAATAGAGGCAGGTAAGAGTAAGATACGACGCAGGTATATCTTAAATACCTCTTACCACCGTTTATTAATGTTAACAAGATGAAAGATAACCTAGCAGGCTAGCAGGAGTGAGAAATAATAAAACAACAGGGAAACTTCTCGTTCGAGAATAATTTGCTACCTTTGAGATCGATATAGTTTCTTTTTCACACATTGAGTTCTTTGTCATGTGAAGAAACTGGCTGAATTTTTCATTCTCCATTTACTGAATTTATGGATAGCAAATTAAAAAACAGTGTACTGTTCTCTCTCGCGGAGTTGCTGGAGGCGAACAGGGCAAAAATCATGGAGGCTAACGAGGCGGATGCGCGGGCGTTCCCCGATATGGACGAATCCATGATGGATCGATTGAAAGTAGACAACAATAAGATAGACGGGATGATTCGCTCTCTCAACGAGGTGGCCGCACAAGCCGACCCGGAAGGGAGGGTACTGCATGAGCTGGTTCGTGAAGATGGTCTGCGTGTATTTAACCGCACCGTTCCGTTCGGAACTATCCTCATCATTTACGAGTCGAGGCCCGATGTGACCATCGAAGCAGGAGCAACCGCGTTCAAGGCCGGGAACAAGATCTTGCTGAAAGGAGGGAAAGAGGCGTATAACACCAACACGCTGCTCACGGAACTGTGGCAGAACGCGCTACTGACTAACGGGGTAAACAAAAATCGAGTGGAGTACTTGAGCCTCTCGCATGCCGAGACACAGCAACTGATTAAAGAAAACACCCAAAAAGTGGATCTGATTATCCCTCGCGGTGGGGAAGGACTGATCCAGTTTGTTCAGGAAAACGCCTCCGTACCGGTTATCGTCAGTGGAAGAGGTAACAATTTCCTCTATATAGATAATGATTCCGACTTCGAGATGGCTGTCCAATTAGTTTTGAACGGGAAGAAACGGATCAGCGTCTGCAATGCGATCGATAAGGTATTGCTGAACAAGAATCTGCCTGGACTCAATGCTAAAATCAAGGAGCTCACCGAACAACTTACCGAAAAAGGGATCGAGGTATGGGGAAACAGCGAGGTGGTTGGGGTGGACGATCGCGTGAAAGAGGAGAACGATGCCGCCACACTCTGCGAAGAATACTTGGCACCCAAACTGTACCTTGCACTCGTGAACGAGATGGAAGATGCTATCGAAATGATTAACTTCTACTCCGGGGGGCATACGGCCGTGATCGTGACAAACGATCAAGACACCGCCGACCAGTTTATGCAAGAGGTGGATTGCGCGGCCGTGTATCACAACGCATCGTCTCGGTTTACCGACGGGGGGCAGTTTGGCGTGGGAGCCGAAATTGCCATCAGCACGCAAAAGCTTCATTTTCGCGGCCCGCTGGGGGCACACGAGCTGGTCACCAACAAGTGGTTCGTGTACGGAAACGGACAAATCAGGGAATAAAAGATGCAGGAGAGCGAAGCAGAAATGAAGAAGAAACTGATTATAAAAATTGGCACCTCGACACTCACCGCAGGTACTAACCGAATATCGTTTGCCGTTATCGAGAGCATGGCACGACAAATCGTGGAACTTAAAAAAGAGTACGACATCGTGATCGTCTCTTCGGGTGCCATCGCCACGGCACGCCAGTTCGTGGAAATTAACGGGTTTAACAAGCATGTCGACTCCAAGCAGGCATTAGCGGCCATCGGACAGACCAAGCTGATGGAGCTATATGACAACATCTTCGGCACGTTCGGCCTGAATATCGCGCAAATATTGCTCACATACCGCGATTTCGAGAACCCGGTGGCCAACGAAAATACGCGTAATACCATCCGGCGACTTTGGCAAGTGGATTACATTCCTATCGTGAACGAGAACGACACCGTCTCCATCGAAGAGATTATGCTGGGAGATAACGATAAGCTTTCAGCGTTGGTGGCCGTGATCACGGAAGCCGATCTGCTGGTACTGGTCTCCGATATCGATGGCATTTTCGACCGCAACCCGCACCTGCACCCCGACGCGCAATTGATTCCGGAAGTAAATAACCTGGAGTCGGTAGAGGCATGCATCGAGGAGAAAGAGTCTACGCTCGGCACCGGGGGCATGTCGTCGAAAATACATGCGGCAGAAATTTGCATGGAAAACGGGGTAGAGATGTGGATCGTGAATGGGCAACGCCCCAATTATATCATCAACGCGATGGGCAACAGGATTCCGTTTACTCGCTTCGTCAAAAAACAGTAACGCGCCTTTTC
>JAAYTC010000098.1 GCA_012518155.1 Bacteroidales bacterium
CGGTAGAGACATATCCTTACTTTCAAACGGGGCGCCTTTTATACACCAAGGGGTTACATCTTACCGGGGATCCAAAATATGGGGATGAGCTAGGCAAGGCCGCGTTATTTTGCGCGGATCGCTCAAGACTTTTTTACCTGATCCACTCCGAGAGGTACGAAGAGTTGTTGCAACAGCCCGGGAGGGATTCGATGTCTGAAAAAGACCGTACAGAAGCACTTTTGGATTCGTATCTTCAGTCGTTTGAAGAGAAGAAAAATCCAGAGCCCGGCACTTCCCCCATTGAAGAACATATCGCTTCGGCCGATTACTTTGCTTACTTGGAGTCGCTAGGTGAAGAAATAGGAGCAAGCAGCGATCAACGTCAACGGCTCCAACATCAGGACATTATTGACGCTTTTATTGAGAATGCCGACAATTTGAACATCCGTCCCGCGCCGGTAACTCAAGAGAAGCCCCCCCAAGAAGAACCGGAAGCAGAAGTAGAGAATGAGTTTTTGACCGAGACACTGGCTAAAATATACATTAAACAAAAAAAATATGAGCAAGCACTTACGATTATTAAGCAGTTAAGCTTGAATTTTCCAAAAAAAAGTGCTTACTTTGCCGACCAAATTCGTTTTTTGGAATATTTGATTATTAACGAGAAAAATAAAAAATAAATAGCTACACATCATGTATATTTTCATTACTATCCTCATTTTACTTGCATCGATCCTGATGATTTTTGCCGTATTGGTACAGAAATCGAAAGGCGGCGGGCTGGCAAGCGGATTTTCTTCGTCCAACCAAATCATGGGAGTAAGAAAAACGACCGACTTTCTTGAAAAATTCACCTGGTCGCTGGCCGCGGTGATGCTACTGTTGAGCATTCTCACTGCCAAGTTCACGGCTTCGCACAGCAACGTGCCTCAATCGCAAATTGAAGTACAACAGCCTGCACCGCTGAGCCCCGGCACCGCGCCCGACGTTACCCCGGGTTTGCCTATTCCTTCGGCTCCGGTTCAGCCCGTTCCCGGTGAGGTACCGCCCACGGAATAAATAAACAAAACTGTATGCGCGTGAAAAGAGAGTGGCATTTCCTCTTGTTGCTGTGGATGTTTCCGCTGATATTATCCGCCCAGGAAATCCGGTACGACACGATCAGGGTGTCACCCTCTGACCAACGGAATATCCATCGGAACCAAAATCAACGTCACGATTCACGAAATCAGTCCGATCTTTCTAACGGGAAGCCCGAGCGTTTGAACAGCGGGAAGCCTCCTGTTTTTGACAGGAGCAAACTCCGACTAGGTGCCAACTTGGGTTTATCGATCAGCCGTAATTATACCAATCTCGGGGTTGGCCCTCAAATAGGGTACCAATTCAACCGCTATTTTATGGCGGGAGCCGGGTTAAAATATTACTATACCAAAGCACGCAACATTGATTACGAAATCCGGAACAACCTTCTTGGAGCCAATCTCTTCGGGTATATTTACCCCGTGCGGTTCATTGCTATTTTCGTGCAACCCGAAATTAACTACACCCGTTCAACCCTCACGTACGAATCGGGCGGCGACGCACTTGTCACGAAAGGATTCGTTCCCTCTCTGGTTACCGGGGCGGGACTTCGGCTGGGTTATACCCATCTCACGATAAATTACGACCTCGTGCAACACGCTCGCTCCCCCCATCCCACGGGCTTTTACTTGGGTGTGTCGGCTTTTTTTTAACGAAGAACTATATCCCGGATCACGGGAACACCTGCATGTTCATTCAGGCGCTCTATTAATTTTTCTTTGCTCATCCGCAGTTCAGCCCGTAAGACCGACGATGAGAGATTAACGTACAAGACACCGCGGCTAAAATAAACGTTTCGGGTATATTTCGCCACTCCCTCGCCCAACAACTCATGCCACCCCTTTACGGCACGGTGTTCGGCCAGTTTTGTCTTCAGTCCGCCGTGACTTTCCAAGAAATCAGAAAGTACCTCAGAAATAGGTTGGGCATTCTTTTTTTGCATTTTTATTCTTTCATGGGGTTAATCGCACCATCTTCCACCGTGTAAATACGGTAATTATCATGCGACCGTTCCACTATTTTATCCAGCGATTCGCGGTTCGTATCTGAAATAAATATCTGTCCAAAGCCAGGGCCCGATACAAGTTTTACGATCTCCTCGACCCTATTCGCGTCAAGCCTATCAAAAATATCGTCCAGTAGAAGGATAGGCACGTTTTGTCCTGTTTTCAACAAAAAATGGAATTGCGCTAATTTCAAGGATACAAAATAGGTCTTGCTTTGTCCCTGCGATCCCACCTTTTTCATGGGATGCTCATTCAGCAACATTTCGAGTTCATCCCGATGAACACCCACCGTGGTATGTCCCAGTAGCATGTCGCGCTGTCGGTTCTCCACGAGTCTATTCCCGAAATCAGAATCGGTCAGTTGAGAGATGTATTCGAGCGACACCTCTTCGGTCGATTGGCTGATGCGCGTGTAAAAATCATTAAAAATAGGGGTAAGTTCTTCAACAAAAAGCATTCTTTTTTGATGAATAAAGGCTCCGCTCACGACCATTTGCTCTTCCCACAGTTCCAACAGGGTTGGGTCAATCGCGCCCTCCTCATTTTTCAAGAGCGCGTTCCTCTGCTGCAAGGCTTTCCCGTAATTTACCAGTGCACGAAGGTACTCTTTATCGTACTGCGAGATGGCCATATCCATGAATTTCCTGCGCTGCTCGCTTACCCCGGTGATTAATTCATTATCAGCTGGTGAAATCATCACGAGCGGGATCAAGCCGTAGTGATCGGTCAGTTTCTCGTACGCCTTTTTGTCACGTTTAAACTGTTTTTTCTGTCGCCGTTTGAGCCCGCAATATATCTCTACCCGGGCCTCGTCTTTCATAAGGTACTTACCTTGTAGCATACACACGTCGGCATCGTGCTTGATAATCTGGGAGTCCACCGGGTTGGTGTAGCTCCTACAAAAAGAGAGATAATAAACAGTGTCGAGCAGGTTGGTCTTTCCCATCCCGTTATTGCCCACGAAGCAGTTAATACCCGGCGACAAATGGAGTTCAGCCTCCTCGATATTTTTGTAATTCAGTATGGATAGTTCTTCTAAAATCATGTCAACCAATCGGTCAATCTATATTTATCACCCGGCTCGCTTACTCGTCGCTCATTAAAAGCCGCTGCAGGTCTTCCGGCGAGATATTCATTTTGAGCCTTCCCCTCGACGCGAATGCTATTTTACCCCTCTCCTCGGAAACGATAATTACCTTGGCGTCGGTTTCTTGGGAAATACCCAGTCCCGCTCGATGCCTTAACCCGAGATGCGTGGGAATATTCGGGTTTTGCGAGATGGGCAAGATACAACCGGCTGCTTTTATCTTTTTGCCGACGATAATCATTGCCCCATCATGCAGGGGACTATTCTTGAAAAAAATGTTCTCAATCAGGCGCGACGAGACATCGGCATTCACGATCTCCCCCGTTTGTTCATACAGTCCCATGTGTATATCGCCCTGTATCGCAATGAGAGCCCCGGTATTGGTCCTCGACATGTTCATACAGGCCAGGACGACCGCCGTGAGGTGTGAATTATCTTTTTTATCGCTCTCGCTAGGGAAGATCAATTTCGTGATAAAGTTCCATCCTTTTTTCGAACCGAGTGACATCAAAAAGCGGCGTATTTCATCTTGAAAAAGAATGACCAGCAGGAAGAGCCCCACGCTCACGAATTGGTCGAGGATCGACCCCAAGAGCACCATGTTGAAGACCCTTGACACCAATATCCATATCACCATGAATACTAGGATCCCGATAAAAAGGGGGCGCAGCCCCGATATTTTTACCAGCCTGAAAAGATAAAAGAGAAGCATGGCGACCAGCACCACGTCAATAAAATCCTTTATTCCAAAGTAGGTGAGCATAATTAGCTATTTATTATGTCGCGTGACCTCGTTCACGATTTTCACGCACTCAACAGCTTCTTTCACGTCGTGGACCCGTAGGATGCCGGTGCCGGAAAGCAACGCGACCGTATTCAGCACCGAGGTACCGTTAAGGCTCTCCTCCGGTGTTAAACCGAGCAGGCTGTATATCATCGATTTTCGAGATACACCCACCAAGATCGGCTCCTCAAAGATATGAAAATATTTCAGATAAGCCATCAACTCATAGTTGAGAGAGCGGGTTTTACTGAACCCGAAACCGGGATCAAGAATCACATCGTTTACTCCTAACTCCGATAGTTGAGCCGTACGTTCGGAGAAGTAGTAGAGCACCTCTTGTAAAAAATTATCGTAGTGGGTCATCTGCTGCATCGTCGCCGGGGTACCCCGCATATGCATCAACACGTAAGGTACGTTAAGGCGTGCTATCGCTGGAAACATACGGTCGTCGATCTGTCCCCCCGAAACATCGTTGATCATGCTTGCCCCGTACTCCTCTACCGCTTGGAGAGCCACATC
>JAAYTC010000099.1 GCA_012518155.1 Bacteroidales bacterium
GATGCATTAGGGTATGAACAAAAACCATTCATTCGAAAAAAATCCGTAGTCCCCCAAAAGATTCCTGAAAAAACGGATATCCAGTTAATCAGATAATTAACTCAACGTAGCTGCAATGTGGGTTAAGTCCCTATCGTCGCAATCAAAAGGATCACAACCGTCATTGATAGCCTGATCAAGAGGGATAAAAAGGCATTTTTCTAAAAGGAAATTCACGGTATCTCAATTATTTTTAGTACCCTTTTTTACGAGATTTTTCGAGAATAGCACGTGTTATTTTGGACTGCTCCGTGAAGTCAATAGAAGCTTGGTTCCTTTCAGCCCTCTCCGCGGCCTGAATAAATCTTTCTGCATCCTTACCTGTTACAGGTGGTATGCTTTTTATTGCTAGTGCCATAGTTGACTGTTTTTAATTGATTTGTTTGTTATATTCAATGCAAAGATAGAAAGAAAGAATAAACAAAACAACAAGCAAATTTGTTTGGTGTATTTTCACTCTATTCTGCTGTAAATCTTCAACATAAACCGGGAGCCAGCAAAACAAAACGTCCCGGCAGTTTATCACCACCGGGACGTTCGTTGTAAATCAGTAGAGCGCGTCTGATTTATTTTGCCCTGCTTTTATAGTAAGGGGCCTCGTTTAAATAATCATAGCTCTCCTTCACGCCCTCTAAAGGCGTTCCGGTATAACGTTCTACTTCCACGATCATGTACTTCGCTCCCGAGGTATCTACGTTATTGAAGATGTTCTCGAAGTCCACCATACCGCTTCTGCCAATCTCCGTTTCATCTTTGATATGGAGTTGCTCGAAACGTCCGGGGTACTTGTTGAAATAAGCCACGGGATCGTGTCCACCTTCTATTACCCAGTAAACGTCCATCTGGTAGAATACTTTATCGGGATCGGTATTTTCGATCATGTAGTCGTACATGAGTTGCCCTTCAATTTCTTTGAATTCGAAGCTATGGTTGTGATACCCAAAGCGCAATCCCGCCGCGTTGCATCGTTCACCAATTTGATTGTAATAATCGCAATACAGCTGAAGATCGGCCAAAGTTGTAGGGGTCGGCATCCAGGGTGTAACAATATACTTCATTCCCGCTTCTTTGTGCGCGTTAATCGCGACATCCCACCAAGCCCAAACTTCGTCCCAGTTGGTCTCTGCCGGGTTGTCAGCCAACGACCGTGAAGCATGTGAGGAGAGTACTTCCATTCCCGCGTCTTCGATCGATTTTTTAAAATCGGCAGGCGACATTCCATAAAACTGTCCGTCGTTATAGCCGGCAGCTTCAACACCCGTGTAGCCCATTTCAGCTACCGAGGCAATAGTACCTTCGTAATCGGCACGAATATCATCGCGTACCGAGTAAAGCTGAATGTAGATAGCATTTCCTTGTGTACAGGCTGAAACAATCAGTAAGACCGTCAAAAGGGCTGCAGTGTATAAATAAGATCTTTTTTTCATTATTCTCTTGGTAATTTTATTAGTCTAAAATTTTAACTTTTATATTCCGGAACCACACGTCGTCGCCGTGGTCCTGCAACCCAATATAACCTTTGCGATCCGGGCCACCGGCGTTGTTCAATAATTCAAATGCCAACGGCCATTTGTCTTGACTGAATTTGCTCGCCTGCAACATATCGGTCCACTGCTGTGTCCATAGGTGATATTCTAGCACGTTTTCTCCATTTTGTCCATGTACAACCGTCCCTTTGTACACCATAATCTTACCGGTATTCCATTCCCCGAAAGGTTTTGAGTTTTGAGGATTGGCAGGGATCATGTCGTAAAGCGACATGGATTGACGGTTATTGTCTTTACCCAATTTTGCATCGGGGTGATTCTCGTTATCCAGTATTTGTGCCTCGGGAGCAGAGATGTAGATTGGCTCCAATCTCATTTCCCCGGTGTTAGGGTCTTTGGCTTGCACTTCCTGTGCGAGATAAAATACACCCGAGTTGCTGCCTTTATCCACTTTCCACTCGAAGGTCAACTCAAAGTTCTGGAACTTGTGTGCAAAGATAATATCGCCACCATCGCCATCTTGTGCTTCACCACCGCCGGAACCGTTAAACTTGATGGCACCGTCTTCTATTGTCCATTTACCGGGAACATTCTCTTTCCCGTAGCCTCTCCATCCCGTGAAATCTTTTCCATTGAAGATAGCTATATACCCATCAGCGTCCGTTTCAAACTGTGACAGGTCCACCTGAGGGTTGTCTAATACTTCATAGGCGGGTACGGCACTTTCCGTGGCATCGACTTCATCATTCGTTGCACCACTACTTTTTTGTGCACCAGAGCCACAAGCTACTAATAAACTTAAAACCATACAGCAACTTAATCCGTAAATAAATTTTCTGATATTCTTCATAACACTTTTTTTCTTTTCATAAAACTGATATCAAATTACTAAAAAAGGGAACAACAGTCAACAGTACGTGACCGCTATTCCCTTTTATCACTCGATTACGGCATAGCCGGTAATTTCCATCCATTCTGATAGGTATGCTTGATCATCTCGTTGGCATACTCTACCGCGTTCACCGGATCGGTCCATGTTTTATCGAACGTGGGGTGTCCGTCTGTGATCTTAAAACCATCTTCAATGATGGTACGTACAGTTGCATCGGCGGGGATATTTGTGAAACGCATATTTTCTCCATCCCACTCCAACTCTTGGTTCAACGCTTGCAATCTCACGGCAAGTACTCCCATCACTACCATTTCGTTGAAAGGACCTGCTTCCGAGAAGGGAGAAGCTGTCTCTACCCGGTTCGCGGGAGATTCTTTACAAGCACGGGCCCAGTCCATCTCGTGTGAGAGGGTCACCTCACGCTGCGTCTTCGGCGAGTTGGGAGTCCTTCCCGACACCAACCAGGGGTTCACACCATAACAACCACAGATAAGGGTATCTTTTGTTCCATGGAAAATTACACCACCGCCACTGTCGTTCAAGTTTTTACCGGCAGGCACTCCTTCGGGGCGCATTGGCTGAAGACCACCGTCGTACCAGTATACCTCCACTTCGGGCATCGCTACCTTGGGCAGGTTAGGCCGAGCCGGGAAGGTGTACTTCACCATCTGCGCGGTCGGTGCGCTATCGGTAAGAAGCATGGTAGACGATCCTTGTACTTTCGAGGGATATCCCAGATTTAACCCTTTAAACACCGGATGAAGGATGTGGCAGGCCATATCGCCCAGTGCACCGGTTCCAAAATCCCACCATCCACGCCAGTTCCAAGGGTGATAAATCTCGTTGAAAGGACGTTTTTTTGCCGGTCCGATAAAGAGGTCCCAATCGAGGGTCTTAGGTACTCTATGAGTCTCTTTCGGAATCATAAGTCCTTGCGGCCAGATGGGACGGTCGGTAAACGTTTCTACCTTAGTCACCTCCCCTATTTGCCCGTCCGCGATCCAGTCGATTACCTGGCGAACGCCCGCGCCGGACGACCCTTGATTACCCATGCTGGTGGCCACTTTGTGTTTATCCGCCAAGCGAGTCAACAGGCGCGACTCGTACACGCTGTGGGTAAGCGGCTTTTGAACATACACGTGCTTGTCCATCGTCATCGCGTCGGCGGCAATGATGGCGTGTGTGTGGTCGGAAGTAGCCACCACTACCGCGTCCATTGTTTTACCCAGCTCTTCGTACATTTTCCGGTAATCGTAGTACTTTTTCGCGTTTGGGTACTTTTCGAATACGTTCTTGCTATATTTCCAGTCCACGTCGCACAGACCGATAATATTTTCGCTCTGCAGCTTGGTCAGGTTAGCATTCCCCATCCCGCCCACACCTACTCCAACGATGTTAAGCTTATCACTCGGAGCCTTATAGCCCATGCTTTTTCCCAGTACCGAAGAGGGTACCACGGTTAAACCGGCCGCGGCTAGCGCACCGGTTTCTAAAAATCTTCTCCTTGAAATTTTTGATGACATAAGAATTCTTTTTTAGGTTGTAATATGTAAGTGAATTGATAATTATCCTCTTGTTATCTCTTCATTTTCTTCGTCCCAATACATGGTTCTGCCCTCTAAATAAGCCCTCGTGCCCATGTGTGCCGTAATGGCTTCTTCGAATCCCTGGTCGATTCCACAGGAGGGTTCGTTGCCTGTTCGGATACAGTCTATCCACTCTTTCATATGCAGGAACGTGGTATTATAGCGTTTCCCACCGATAAAGGAATAGAGCAGCCCTCTTTCGGCAAAATATCTTTCAGTAGCCGTGGATACAGCGTCCACGCTTTGCCCCGGCAGGTAGGTATAAAACGGCTCACCCGGTTTGATGATTCCTTGGTCGATCTGCTGACGATACTGATCGGATCGCTGATCGACTGTTACGGTGAGGGTGTTCCCTACCTCCATTGTAGCGTCGTGCCCCATTATTTTTCGGCTACGGCTGAACTGGTTGGCAAGCGTGGCCGAGTAGAGCATGGTCATATCTTTATTTTTAAATTCAAATGCCGTTTGCAACACGTCTGGCACCGTACGGCCGTCCTTGAAATAATAAACACCTCCCGAGGACGAAGCCGAGGATGGGATACCCAGTTTAAGTATCTGGTTCATCGCGTCGTACTCGTGCGTGAGTAAGTCACCACTCAACCCCGTGCTGTAATCCCACCAACAGCGCCAACGGAAAAAACGCTCCAAACTAAATTTATCGCGTGCCTCCGGGCCTACATACTCGGCCAGTCCCGCCGAAGTCATGTACTCCATATACTCTTTTACCCGTTCAGGATCCCCTTCAAACTGTTCCCAGTCAATCGTTTGAGGGTTGGCATCCTCGTGGATCGGGTATACCCATGCCCCGTTCGGATCGTTTCGGTTGGTTCCGGTTTCGATGAGCGTTACCTTGCCCAGAAGTCCCTTTTCAATAATTTGGCGTGCTCGCTCGTACGCTTCTATCTGTCTGTTTTGATGCCCCAGTTGGAACACCAAACGCGGATTATTCCTTGCCAACGATCGAAGTTCGTACGTTTCAGGCACGGTCCATGTCATTGGCTTTTCTAGGTAGACGTGCTTTCCGGCCTTAAGTGCATCCATAGCCATGGTGCCGTGCCAGTGGTCTGGAGAAGCAATTACCACCGCATCCACGTCGGGAGCCGCTAAAAGCTCCTTGTAATTCCAGTACCGTTTAGGCCGAGGCCCCAACCTCCCGTTAATCCCTTCACGATATATATTGGCACCCGCGTCCATCGCGTACTGCGCGTAGGTATCAAAAATATCGCATACTGCCGTCACTTCAACCCGCAGATCATCCTGTTCTAGGAAGTCTTGGTACCGGGTGTTATCAGGGTTGGCTTTATTTTGAATAATCAGGTTTTCCACGTATTGTGGAGTGGCAAACCCGAGTGCCTGCATTAACTGCGCCCCTCTAATACCAAATCCAATGATTCCTATCCGGATCACCTCCGCGTCCGACACAGGAGGCTGGTAGGGTGCTATATCGCTACGAAACCGGAACATCGAGGCAGCGTTGCGATTCACGGACTCTGCCTTTCTTTTCCTGTAAACTCCGTAAGCCATTGCACCTAGGACGGGCACGGTGGCCATTGCCTTTATCGCATCCCTACGTCCTTGCGAGACGTGCTTGTTTTCACTTGGAGCCGACTGCTCCGTTTTTTTATTATCTTGGTTGTTCTTGTTCTCGTCTTTTTCTTCGTTCATAACCTACTTGTTCCTAACAAGGCCCTTACGAAATATTAAGCTGTCGAAACCAATGATTCGTGAGGTGGGAAACAACATCAAGACAGCCATTGTCACCAGCAGAATCAAATTTTTATCTACCCAAAGGTACGACCCCTCGGCGGGCAGTATATATTCGGCAAACAACAGCGGTGGGTGCGATAAGTAGTACATAAGTAAAAAACAGATGGCACCTACGTAGCCGATGTTTGTAAACAAGCCTAAAATAAGCAATAAGCCTATTAATGTCAATCCCCAGATATTTATGAAGTTAACAATGGAAAGCAACTCCGGATTTTCAGCGAGTGCCACGAACAAAGGTGCAAAAACACCTTTAGAATCGATCAGGTACCCGTATGCCGACCAATTAGGAGTAAATACTTTCGCGAGCCCTTCATATAAAAAATACCATCCGATCAACACACGTAACGTGAATAATGAGTATAGTTGTAACTTACTATATTGATTTGATTGCATCTTCGTATGACTAATTTGAATTTACTTTATTCCAAGCAAAAATACACCGTAAAAGTAAGATAAAAAATTTTGAAAAAGAAATTTTACAAGAGGAATCAATCATTTTTGGCCGATCAATAGGACAAGAAATCGGAAAGAAGCGGTATAAAAGAAGAAAATTCAAGAAATACAACCGGTAAATTGATCGAATTATCAGAAAATCTGTAACTTTGTTACATTATTATCGTATTTGCATAAATATAATGACACAACACTCTTTTTTAGGCTTGATCGAACAGAGCATTCGTAATCACTGGGAGATGCCGGCCATGACCGATTTTCTAGGAGAAACCTACTACTACAAGGATGTAGCACGGGAGATTGACCGGTTGCACGACTATTTCGAGCGAGCAGGGATAAAACGGGGCGATAAAGTAGCCCTGTGTGGTAAAAACTCTGCCCGGTGGGCGATTGCTTTCTTCGCGACCCTTTCGTACGGGGCAGTGGCGGTTAGCATCTTGCATGAATTTGATAAAGATAGCGTGCGGTTTATCGTGGATCACTCCGATTCAAGGCTCTTTTTCGCGGATGAAAACATCTGGAATGAGGTGGATCCGGCAAGGGTTCCAAAAGTGGAGACCGTCTTTTCTTTGGACGACTTTGCACTGCTGAAATCCTCATCCGATAGACTGGATCAGTTTCACGCGAATGCCTCCCACTATTTTGAAGAAAAATACCGGAATGGGTACCTCGTGAACGATATGGCGTTTCGTGCCGATAAGCTGGAAGAGCTGGCGGTGCTTAACTATACCTCCGGAACTACCAGCAGCCCCAAGGGGGTGATGATTCCCTACCGCAGCCTATGGTCGAACACCAAGTTCGCGAACGACAACCTGGAGTTTATCCGTTCGGGCGATAATATCGTCTGCATGCTCCCCATGGCACACACCTACGGGCTGGCTTTCGAGATACTCAACTCCATCTCGATGGGGTGCCACATTCACTTCTTAGGCAAAACTCCCTCCCCGAAAGTACTGCTGGAGGCGTTCGACAAGTTTAAGCCAAAATTAGTACTGGCGGTGCCCTTGATTATCGAGAAAATAGTCACCCGGAACGTGTTTCCCAAACTGAAGCAAGGAGCAGCCTCGGTACTAATCAAAATTCCCCTGTTGAACGAAATCGTGCATACCAAGGTAAGGAAATCGATGACCGACTTCTTTGGCGGCAACCTAGTGGAGGTGGTGATTGGTGGTGCGGCACTTAATTCCGACGTGGAGAAATTTCTCCGTAAAATTCGCTTTCCCTATACCGTGGGATACGGGATGACGGAGTGCGGGCCGCTTATCTCCTACTCTTTCTGGAGCGAGTACAAGGAGCGTTCAAGTGGGCGAGTGGTCGACCGGATGCAGGTAAAAATCGACTCCCCGGATCCCGAGAACGTGGCTGGTGAAATATTAACAAAGGGCACCAACGTGATGTTGGGGTATTATAAGAACGAGGAGGCTACCAAGGAGACCTTCACGGCCGATGGCTGGTTGAAGACGGGCGACCTTGGCACGTTGGATAAGGATAACTTTGTTTTTATCCGTGGACGTGACAAGAACATGATTCTCGGTGCCTCGGGGCAGAACATCTATCCCGAGGAGATCGAGGAACGCATCAACGCTTCCCCCTTCGTGGAGGAGTCGCTCGCCATTGAAGAGGAGGGCAAGATTGTCGCCCTTATCGTCCCCAACCGCGAGGCACTCGACGAGAACGGTACCCCCGAATCCGAATGGGAGTCGTTCTTCCAGCAAGTCATAGCCGAGATAAACGGCTTGCTGCCCGCGTACAGCAAGCTCTCCTCGTTCCGCCTCCAAGAAGAGGAGTTCGAGAAGACGCCCAAGCGCAGTATCAAGCGGTTCAAGTACCTGATTAATACTCGTTCCAGCTCTTGATATGCATTTCGTCGAGCGACATGGTGCAGAACGCCGTGATGAACGCGCTCGCCAGCCGGGCGTTGGTGATCAACGGGATGTTATAATCCACCGCGCCCCGACGAATGATATACCCGTTGGTTAACTCGCGCCGCGTTACATCTTTCGGGATGTTGATGATCAGGTCGAACTGTTTATTCGCGATCATCTGTTGAATGTTGTTCTCCCCATCCTCGTCCGGCCAGTTCACGTCGGTCGTTTTAATCCCGTTATCGTTAAGGAACTGGCACGTGCCGTGGCTCGCGTAGAGGTCGTATCCTCTTTCACCCAGCAACTTGCACGCCTCTAACAGGTCCACCTTCGACTTCATCTCGCCCGAGGAGATCAGGATTCCCTTCTTCGGTACGCGGTATCCCACCGAGAGCATCGATTTCAGGATCGCTTCCGAAAAGTCGTCGCCGATACACCCCACCTCGCCCGTGGAAGCCATATCCACTCCCAACACGGGGTCGGCGTTTTGCAGCCTTGAGAACGAGAATTGCGACGCCTTCACGCCGATATACTCCAGGTCGAACACCGAACTGTCCGGCTTGTTGTAGGGCGCATCAAGCATCACCCGGGTAGCGGTTTCAATAAAATTGTGTTTCAGCACCTTGGAGACGAACGGGAAAGAGCGGGATGCCCGCAAGTTGCACTCGATCACCTTGATCTCGTTGTTCTTGGCCAGGTACTGTATATTAAACGGTCCGCTGATGTTCAGCTCCCGCGCGATCTGCTTCGATATCTTCTTCACCCGGCGCATCGTCTCAAAATAGATCTTCTGCGCGGGGAACACCAAGGTGGCATCACCCGAGTGTACGCCGGCAAACTCCACGTGTTCCGAGATGGCGTACTCCACCACCTCCCCGTTGTTAGCCACCGCGTCGAACTCGATCTCCTTCGCGTTTTGCATGAAGCTCGACACCACCACCGGGAACTCCTTCGACACGTTTACCGCCATCTTCAGGAAGGTGCGCATCTGCTCCTTGTTGTAGCAGACGTTCATCGCCGCGCCCGAAAGCACGTAGGAGGGACGGATAAGCACCGGGAAGCCCACCTCGTCCACGAACGCGTCGATCTCTTCGAAGCTGCTCATCTCCTTCCATCGCGGCTGGTCGATCCCCAGCTCGTCCAGCATGCCCGAGAACTTGTGCCGGTTCTCCGCCCGGTCGATCGACAGGGGTGACGTTCCCAAGATGGGCACATCCTGCCTGTAAAGCTTCATCGCGAGGTTATTGGGGATTTGTCCCCCTACCGAAACGATTACCCCTTTCGGGTGCTCGATATCGGCCACGTCCAGTACCCGCTCGAAGGTCAGCTCGTCGAAATAAAGCCGGTCGCACATATCGTAGTCGGTCGACACCGTCTCGGGGTTATAGTTAATCATGACCGACTCGTACCCCAGGTCGCGTGCCGTATTCACCGCGTTCACCGAACACCAGTCGAACTCCACGGACGACCCGATACGGTAAGCTCCCGAGCCGAGGACCACCACCGTCTCTTTGCCGCTCCGTTTGGGCTCGTGATTTTTCCCTTCCCCGTAGGTAAAATAGAGGTAATTGGTATCGTCCGGGTGGTCGGAAGCCACCGTGTTGATGCGGCGAACGATGGGTGTCACCTGCAACTGCTTCCGATGTTTTCTTACTCGAATTAGCTCGTTCTCCACGGTCCCTCGCGGCTCTTCCACGAACCGGGCGATCTGGAAATCGGAGAATCCCAGGCGCTTCGCCTCCCTCAGCACCTCTTCCGGCAGCTCTTCGATCGTGTGATACGCCGAGAGCACCTTCGAGTAACGATGAATATTCTCCAGCTTCTCCAAGAACCAAGGGTCGATCTGGGTCAACTCCTCTATCCGGTCCACCGACACCCCTTTCTCCATGGCGTCGGCGATCGCGAATATTCGCAGGTCGGTCGGCTTCGACAGTGCCTCCTCCAGGTTATCGAACGTGATTTCACGGTTGCCCACGAAACCGTGCATCCCCTGC
>JAAYTC010000100.1 GCA_012518155.1 Bacteroidales bacterium
AAGCGATTCATCGCACAGGGCGACCTGCTGCTGCTCTCCGCGTTTGACAACGCGACCAAAGAGAGAGGGTACTATACCTTGAAGCAATCGGGACGCAGTCCCCTCCAAAAAAGGGTAATGGATGGATACACCTTCGGTGGGCTCCAGAAAGCGAAAGAGGTGGATCTCTTTGTCTTCCAGAAAAGTAATTTCACTACCTCGCCTGACCTGCACGTGACGGGCGATTTCTGGAAATCGTCCGAGAAGCTGACCAATATCAACCCACAAATGAACGATTACAACTGGGGTACGGCCGAGCTGTTTTCTTGGACCTCCTACGCGGAAAAGCCGTTGCAAGGCATCCTCTACAAGCCGGAGGACTTTGATCCCTCGAAGAAATATCCGGTGATGATCTACTTCTACGAGAAGCATTCCGACAACCTCTACTCCTACTTCGCGCCGGCACCCAGCCGCTCCATCATCAACATCCCCTTCTTCGTGAGCAGGGGTTATATCGTGTTCACGCCCGATATCGATTACACGGTGGGGCAACCGGGCATGGACGCGTACAACGCGGTGGTGTCGGGAGCCGAAGAACTGGCCAAAAACGAGTGGGTAGATGCTGATAATATGGCGATTCAAGGGCAAAGCTGGGGCGGTTACCAAGTGGCCTATATTGTAACGCGAACCGATATGTTCAAGGCCGCCGGATCGGGCGCACCCGTGTCGAACATGACCAGTGCTTATGGCGGTATCCGGTGGGAATCGGGCCGCAGCCGGCAGTATCAGTACGAGCAGACACAGTCGAGGCTCGGTTCAACCATGAGCGATTCGCTGGAGCTTTATATCAAAAACTCGCCGGTGTTCTATGCCAAAAACGTGAACACCCCACTACTGATTATGCATAACGACAATGACGGGGCGGTTCCCTGGTACCAGGGTATCGAGCTTTTCATGTCGCTCCGCCGCCTGGGCAAACCGGTATGGATGCTGCAGTACAACAATGAAGCCCACAACCTGGTGCATCGCCGCAACACCAAGGACCTGGCTATACGGCTGCAACAGTTTTTTGATCATTATTTGAAAGGAGAACCTGCACCGGTATGGATGACTCGCGGGGTGCCGGCCATCGAGAAAGGGAAGACCTGGGGGTACGATTTGGAAAATTAAAACCCACGCTGCCGCATCGCCTCGAAAGTAAGAACGGCGGTAGACACGGAAACATTCAGCGAATCGATCTTCCCTCGCATGGGAATTTTGATTCGCTTTTTTGCATTTGCCAACCAGAAGTCGGTGAGTCCCTCCGCCTCGGTACCCATCACGATAGCAGAAGGGCCCGTGAAGTCCGCGTTTTGATACTCCTCCGCCGCCTCCAACTCGGCAGCAAAGGAAACGATGTGGTGTTCTTGCAGCCATTCCGATGCTTCTACTGAACTACAAAGGGCTACCTGCACCGAGAAGAGTCCCCCCACGCTGGATCGCACCACGTTGGGATTATAAAGATCGGTCCGAGGATCACACACGATCACCGCGTCCGCGGCTGCCGCATCGGCTGTGCGCAATACTGCCCCAAGGTTGCCGGGTTTCTCTACCGACTCTAGAATAATGACAAAGGGGTTAGTGCTCAAGCCGATATCTTTCAAGCCACGCGCTTTTGGCTTCGCCAATGCCACGATGCCATCGGAATTTTCACGATAGGCGATCTTATGAAACACTTCACGCGAGATATCGATGATCCGGTGCGAGGAAAAGTTAGGGATCGAATCCAGCACGCGGGGGTAACGGGTTTGGTTAAAAAGCTCCCTGCAGAGGTACACTTCCTCTATTTCATAGCTGCCTCCCAAGGCGAGTGAAAGTTCACGTGCTCCCTCCACGATGAAAAGCTGCTGCTCTGCCCGCGACTTACTTTTGGTGGACAGCTTTACGATGTTCTTTATCGCGGGATTCTGCAGGCTGGTAATCATAGGATCAAATTGACAATCTTACAATCAGGTTAGTAGTCATTGGATCAGGCGGGGCATCATGTGATCGGTGGTAATCACGCGTTCAGGTAGTAACCATGTGATCGGTGGTAGTCATTTAAGCGAAGAGGGCTCGGGGTCTTTGAGCAAAAAGGTTTCGATCACCTCTCGGAACGACTTCTTTGGCAATGCTCCAATCGTCATTTGTGGAACTTCATTCATGGGTATGAAGAGAAACATGGGAAGAGACTTTGCACCAAGTTTGTTTGCCAGTTCAGGCTCTTTATCCACATCTATCTTGTAGACATAAATCTTATCTCCATACTCCGCTGCCAACTCGGTTAGAATGGGCGAAGTGATGCGACACGGGGCACACCACGCGGCATGAAAATCCACGATCGCGGGTTTATCCCCTTTATAACTCCACTCGTTGGGATTCGTTTCATAATCGAACACCCTTTCAAGAAAAGTAGCTTTCGTCAAATCGATCGGCTTCACGGTCTTCTTTGCCTGTGGATCGGCCGCGAAAGTGGAGAATGTAATGGCTAGTAACAGTGTAAGAGTTGCTATTTTTTTCATTTCTAGTCGTATTTCTGCACCTATTCATCAAGGAAACGCCTCATTAAATATTCAGTGTCATCCATTCAACAACAATCGGTGTATGAAAGTTTACAGTACTCTGCTGGAACGGAACCGCAGCGCGTTTTTACTGGGAGCGCCAAACTCCCTGATAGACAATTTCTCAATAGCCACTTTCCATATCCTGACGCCATTCACGGCAGGCGTTGAGTAGGAGAAATCTCTTTCAGTATAGTGCTGCATAATCAAGTTCAACGCGCGTACTTTTTCGTCGTATTCCTCTTCAAACGCCACCTTCCCGTAGCATAAAGCACTATCCGCTCGCATCCCGTAGCTGCACGCGACTTCTTCGTGTTGCCATAAAAGCAGGGGTGGAGTACAAAATGTGATGCACACCTTAGGGTTTTTCTCCAAGATGGAGATAACGGACCCCTCCTGCGCGGAATGTAGGTACAAAACACCCTTCTCGTAACCAAAACTCATCGGGATCACGTAGGGTGAACCATCTTCTATTGTCATGCCCACGTAACAAACTGGGCACTCCTTAACAAGCTGCCCGAAGCGTTCCTGTTCTTCCGTTGATATAGTTCGCATGCCAGATATTTACAATCACTCTTTTGGAGTTCAGCTTACAGTTCTTTCTCGTGAGTGGAAGGGCCATCTACAGTAAGAACACCCTTCTGATCGATCTGCATCTCATCGATAAACACCACTCGTTCGTCGCCTGTTTTTGCCGTACGCCCGTGATACACACAATACATTTTTTCACCGTCATTCACCCAAAACACCATGTTATGGCCTGTACCGGTTACCTCCCCTCCCTGTTCGATATTTTTCTCCAACACCGGGTTATTAACCGCTTTCGTGAATGGCCCAAGGGGATGATCGGCAGTGGCATACCCTACCGCGTAATTTTGTCCCCCAAAAAAGTTGGCGGAGTACATCATGTAAATTTTATTGCCATGCTCGAAAGCAAACGATCCTTCGGTCCATCGTCTGTTCACTTCCCCGCTTGTCACCGATCGGCTTTCCCACTCCGTTTGCGGATCATCCATCGTGGCCGGGGGCTGCAACAGCAGCACCGGCTCGCCGAGTATCGTTGTAAAGTCATTAGAGATCTCAACGCCATATACCCAACTCTCCTCGATTTCCTCAAACATTCCCTCCGCACGCGCCCAATCTGCCACTTCACTCTCCAC
This sequence comes from Bacteroidales bacterium, assembly GCA_012518155.1. Classification (GTDB taxonomy): domain Bacteria; phylum Bacteroidota; class Bacteroidia; order Bacteroidales; family Dysgonomonadaceae; genus Proteiniphilum. The sequence goes on from JAAYTC010000100.1 coordinate 3,719, forward strand.
CGGGTTCTTGTAACAACAACGCGAGTAATAGAGGTAGGTTTTGCCGTTATGTTGCAAGATATTCGCATCGATGATGGGGTATCCCGGATCAAAAAGCGGTTCATCGGACACCTCTATAAATGGACCCGTGGGATTATCCGCTACGGCCACCCCAATTCGGAAGTTCTCCAATTCATTCGTGGGGTTCACTTTCCAGTCGGCACTAAAAAACATGTAATACTGCCCATCGATTTCGTACACTTCGGGTGCCCAGTAGTTTTTCACGGTCCACGAGTTAGGTTGATCTCCCGAGTAGACCTCTCCTTCGAATTCCCAATCGATCAAATTATCGGAGCTGTACGCGCCAAAGCCTTTTTCGACCCCTCCCGTGCCGTACATGTAATATTTTCCATTGGAGGCCGGCAGGATAAACGGATCCCCAAAAGCTACCGGCAGCGGGTTGGAGTAAACCACTGGCTCCGAAGAAGCCGCTCCTTTTGGATTACATCCTCCGAACACTCCCGCGAGCGACAAAACAGCAGTAATTACACCAAATAGATTTCTTTTCAGCATAGTATCGTTTTTTAT
>JAAYTC010000101.1 GCA_012518155.1 Bacteroidales bacterium
ATATTTGCCACGAGTTGACCAGGTTTTGCCACAGCACGTAAGCACCCGGTCCCAAGGTGGCAAGCGGATTCAGATAGGTTTGCGTGAGCCATATCGCGAGTACCGTGTTTTTTTGTCCCAAGCTTTGCCCCCCGGCCACGATGCGTCCGAATTTTCTGCCAATACGTCTTCCAAAGTAGAACTGTAGTAGGCATATAAAAAGGGAAGCGACGGCGATCAGAATCACTAACGTGTAATTGCCCTCTGCCCGGAGGCGTACGAATCGGGTGATGTTTCCAATCACCACGGTGAGGGCGACAGCCCAAATGTAGAAAGAGATGATCTGCGCGGATTGGATTTTTCGGTGTAGCTTGGGTGAAGCTTTGTTTATGAAGAGAGCCAGCAGAAATGGAATTATCAGGATAGGCATCACGCTCCGGAATATATACCAAAAAGAGGTGGCGAACGAGACCGTTTCTCCGCTGTGTCCAATTAAAGATAAAAAAAGAGGGCCGATAAAGGCTACCGATAGATTACTTATGATGGTGTAGGCAGCGGTTACCGGAATGCTTCCACCTAATAGCCCCGCGACGACGGGTGCGGAGGTGGCGGTGCCCGTGAGAACACAAATCATGGCGGCTTGCGCCAATACCTCGTTAAAGGGACGCAGTGAAAGGTAAATCAAAGCGCTGCCCGCGTATTGTATAGTCAGCAATATATAATGAAAGCGAGTGAGGCGTATATCGCTCCAGCTCACGCGGCAGTAGGTGATGAAAAGCATCGTCGATAACAGGTAGGGGATGGCCGGTGAGAGTACGGCAAGGGGTTGATGAAACACGATCCCCAGTACCATCGCGATGGGAAGGAGGTAACGCTCAATATATCGTTGCATACTCGGAGCTACCGGTTTCATGAAGAAGGCGGGTTGGTAAAGTCAGATACCAACTTCAAAATTTCCGCTTTGGCACGATCGTAATCATCATTGCAGACAATCGCGTCGAACTGGGGAGCGAAGCTCATCTCGTACTCCGCTTTAGCAAGGCGTTTTTCGATCACCTCCGGGGCGTCTGTATCCCTTTTCTCCAGCCTTTCGCGCAACACTTCTACCGAGGGAGGCATCACGAAGATGCTCAGTGCACGGTCGCCAAAGATTTTTTTGATGTTCAGTCCCCCCACGCAATCCACGTCGAAGATCACGCTTTTTCCTTCGTTCAGGATGCGTTCCACCTCGCTCTTGAGTGTCCCGTAGAACTGTCCTTCGTAGACCTCTTCGTACTCGACAAACTCGTCCGCCGCGATCCGCTCCCGAAACTCTTCGGGGGTGAGGAAGTAGTATTCCACCCCGTTTGTTTCCTCGCCACGCGGAGGTCTGCTTGTGGCAGAAATCGAGAATTGAATATTTAACTCTTGCGCGAGTAGGTAGCGCACCATGGTCGATTTTCCTGCACCTGACGGGGCAGATATAATAATTAATCCGGCCATATTGTTTTACTATAACACGTTTAATATCTGTTCCTTGATCTGTTCCAGCTCATCCTTCATCTGCACCACGATCCGTTGCATGTCCGATTGGTTCGATTTGGACCCCAACGTATTGATTTCTCGGCCGATCTCCTGCGTGATAAAGCCCAGCTTTTTTCCTTGCGACCGGGGATCGTTGAGTGTCTCCAAGAAATAGTCGAGGTGATGAGCGAGGCGTGTCTTCTCCTCGTTCACGTCCAGCTTTTCCAGGTAGTAAATAACCTCCTGTTCAAACCGGTTTTTATCGTATTCAATCCCCTCGAGGTTCTTTAGTTCTTCGTGCAGCCTGCTTTTGACTTTCTCGATTCGTTCCGCTTCAAAGGGTTCAATTTCGCCGAGCAGGGTATGGATACGGTCAATCTTCTCCTTTAACAGGTTTTGTAACATCTCTCCCTCACGGGCACGAAAATCGATCAGCTCTTTTACTGCTTGGTTGATCGCGGCTTCCACCTGTTTCCATTCAGTATCGTCCAACTCTTCGATATCCTGTTTCATTGTATCGGGCAGGCGCATCAGTACAGAGAACCAATCCTCTGGCGCAGGAACGGACATCTCTTTCGCGAGCGCGGTCAGTTCTTGTTGATACTGCTTCACCACGTGATGGTCAATTTTAGA